>JAQVNT010000124.1 GCA_028702975.1 Candidatus Delongbacteria bacterium | reverse complement strand
ATGGCTCTGTTCAGATCGATCTCATTGATATAGTAGGAATGGCTGTTCTCGATACCGGGACCGTAGAGGTTAACCGGAATGAGGCCGAGTTTCCTTTTTGCTGTAATAGCTCTTTTGCTGTCTTTCTGCTTGAGCTGTGCTTGTAGTTTTTCTGACATCTTATGCTGTCCTTTCTGTAATTTAGATTTATGCAGGGGCAGAAGGATTCGAACCTCCGGATGCCAGGACCAAAACCTGGTGCCTTACCACTTGGCCATGCCCCTGTCCCTATAAAAAAGTGGGGGTAGAGGGATTTGAACCCCCGGTGCCGGAACCAGAACCCGGTGCCTTACCACTTGGCGATACCCCTAATTTTTCCTTTATTCTTCGGTTTCCTTCTTTTCAGAAGAAGTTCCGTCAACCTGATTTGAAAGTTCCTCGTGATACTTGTCGAGTATCTCTTTTTCAAGTTTGATCCTGAAATCGTCCACTATCGGATGCGCGATATCCTTGTAGGTCCCGTCAGGAAGCTGTCTGCTGGGCATACATACGAACAGGCCGTCTTTACCCTTGATGATCTTGAGCCCTCTGATTATGAAAGCGTTGTCGAAAGTAACATGAACGAAAGCCTTAAGCTTTTCCTCGTCTCTCAAGTTTACTCTGATCTCGGTGATTTCCAATGTTTCCTCCGCTATACATTAATGGCTTTAACAAAGTATTTATCGTCAAGGAATTTTAGTGAATTATACAATTTATCGGATGTATTGAAGAATCCGAAAACTGTCGAGCCGCTGCCTGACATCGCGGTTAATTCCGCTCCTTCTTTGAGCAATATTTCTTTGATCCGTCCTATTTCAGGGTATTCTCTGAACACCGCGCTCTCAAAATCGTTCGTAAAACCCGCACGGGAACCGTTCAGATCGAACCCCGGTTTTGAGACCTCGGCAAATATAACATTGTCCGTTGTTTTTGTCAAGTTCAAATTAAGATTTTTGTACGCCCATGGTGTACTGATATGGATGTTGGGATAGACCAGCAGGACTGTTCCGTTCTTCAGTACAGGCGGGATCTGAGAAAGTATCTCTCCTTTGCCTTCCGCCCATGCGCATCCGCCCTTAATGAAGAACGGTACGTCGGCGCCAAGTGAAAGCCCGATATGCTCAAGTTCAGAGTCCTTCAGCCTTAGTTTCCACAGTCCGTTGAGGGCTTTTAGCACCGCCGCCGCGTCGGACGAGCCGCCGCCCAGTCCTGCGCCGATCGGGACATTTTTCCGCAAATGTATTCTGCAGCCTTTCGTGATCGGGAACTTTGCCTTAAGTATTTCTGCAGCCTTAACGCAGATGTTATTGCCGTTTTCGGGGATAGGGATACCGGAGGCGGAAAAATGCACAGTTCCGTCGTCAGTGGGATCGATCTCCAGTTCGTCAGAGAAAGGAATTTCCTGAAATATCGTCTCAAGGGAGTGATACCCGTCGGGCAGCTTTCCCGTTACTCTCAGATGAAGGTTAAGTTTGCAGTTCGCTAAATATCTCATTTCTTTTTTCTCAGGTCGATCACATCGGTGCCCTCGTTCTTAACGAACCTGAACTTATCTTCGGCGGCCTCAATGTTTATCCTGACGCTGTCGAGTATGAAAGTGGTTTTATTGTCGTCAAGGTCAAAATATTCGATCTCGTACGGCAGAAAATCGGAACTCACCTTCACTTTAAGCCTGTCTATGAACCTCTGCTTGTCCTTCGGCGAGATCAGCTCAAGAAAATAAACGGTCTTTCCGTCATCCTTTTTCTCAAAATAGTCTTTCAGATCATATTTATCCGCAAAATCGAAGAATAGTTTTCCCGGAAGCATCGCGTCGTCGCTGTCTTTTATGTCCTCGATAAGCACCTGTTTGTTCTCGACCGAATATCTCCATACCGTCTTTCCGTTGCTCAAAACATAATCGCCTTCGGGCATTTCCACTCTGAAGGAATCGTCGTTCTTCATGTATATCTTCCCCGACACCCTGCTCTCTTCGGCCGCGAGCTCCCAGATCTGAACCTGAGTGAAATCAGCCTCGAAAGACTTCATTTTTTTATAATTGTCCTTAATGTTCGATATGATCTTCTCTCCCGAAATGGCAAAAGCTGATTGTGAAAGTGAAAGTGTTAATAAAAGTATCAGAAAATTTCTCATGACAGCTCCTTTTTATTGGGATTGTATAATAAGCATTTAAAGTGCTCATGTCAAATCTTAAACATTTTAGAATGTTATTTGTTTGGAATTTTGTTATATTTAAGCCGAATAGATTATGGAGAGAAATTGGATCAGCTTAAAAGACTAATCGGTATTATGAAAAAGCTGCGGGACAAAGAGTCAGGATGTCCTTGGGACCTTAAGCAGACGCCTGAGAGTTTGAAGAAATACATTCTTGAAGAGGCTTACGAGGTGCTTGAGGCTATTGACGATAACGATAAGGAAGAGCTTAAAAAAGAACTCGGCGACCTTTTACTGCAGATAGTTTTCCAGTCTCAGATAGCGGAAGAGAGGGGAGAGTTCAATATTGAGGATGTGGCGAAAAGTATCTCGGATAAACTTGAAAGGAGGCACCCGCACATCTTCGGCGAAAAGAAGACATTAACTCCCGATCAGGTAAAGGACAACTGGGAAAGGATAAAGAAGGAAAAGGAAGGTAAGGAGCGGATACTGGACGGAGTGCCCAGGTCGTTCAATGCGCTTCTGAGGTCTTTGAGGCTTCAGCAGAAGGCCGGAGCCGTCGGTTTCGAGTGGCAGAATTCAGTCGATATATTAGAAAAGGTCAAAGAGGAGATAAACGAGCTTGAAGAGGGTATCAAAAATAACGATATACAGAATATAGAAGAGGAGATCGGCGACATTCTGTTCGTGATGGTCAACCTCGCAAAAAAGCTCGATGTGAACCCCGAGGACGCTCTGCAGAAAGCCAATAATAAATTCATAGGCAGATTCAATTACATTGAAAGAACGGTCGAGGCGCAGGGGAAAAAAATGGAGGAGCAGAGCCTGGACTATCTCGACTCGCTCTGGAACGAAAGCAAGAAGAGCGAAAAATGAAAGAAACGATCACGAGCCTCCAGAACCCTAAAGTTAAAGACCTTGTCAGGTTCAGGAACAAAAGCGGAAAAATATCCGGCAGCACGGTCCTGATAGAGGACGAAAGGGAGATACTTCGCGCCATAGATGCCGGCATAGATTTTTCTGAAGTTTATGTGTGCGAAGAGCTGATCGGGATCGCCGGTAAAGATACTCTGAACGAAGTGCTGAAAAGAACTGAAGCTGTTTTTTACCTGTCGAAAGCCGTTTTTGAAAAAGCGGCGTATAAAAGCGAACCTTTCGGGATGATAATCAAAGCTGAATTTTTAACTAAAAAGCTCAAAGACATACCCGATGCCGAAGATTTTATACTCGTAGCCGAAAGGATCGAAAAACCCGGTAATCTCGGCGCGCTGATAAGAACCGCTGACGGCGCCGGTATAAACACGATAATCCTTGCGGACAAGATCACCGACTACAGGAATCCCAATGTGATCCGCGCCTCGACAGGCACGATATTTTCTAAAAAGATCATCGAAGCTTCGACCGATGAAACCATTTCATACTTAAGATCAAAGAAATTTCAGATCATCTCAGCCGATCCTTACGGCGACACCGTCTATTCCGATGCCGACCTGAGCGGGAAAACAGCGGTCGTTGTAGGTTCGGAAGCCTTCGGTCTCTCGGAGTCCATGAAAAAGAACGCGGATGTCCTCGTCAGCATACCCATGAAAGGCGTCGCCGACTCATTAAATGTCAATCAGGCCGCTACGATAATATTGTATGAAGCTCTAAGGCAGAGAAGCCGGTAGTTATTTCAACATTATCATTTTTCTGATCTGCGCATTTCCGTTAACATCGATCCTGTACAGGTACATTCCTGAGTTTAGTTCGGAGGCGTCGAAGTTTACGGTATGGTAACCTTTTTCTGTCTTTCCGTCAAGGAGAGTACGGACAAGCTGCCCGTTCGTGTTATAAACTGAAAGATTCACTTTAGAGTTATCGGCTAGGCTGAACTTTATCTCGGTAGCCGGATTGAACGGGTTCGGGTAGTTCTGATATAGCTCGAACTCAGACGCGACTGTTGACGGTTCTTCGATCCCTGTCGGCAAATTAATATCCGCGACAATTCCTTCGAATACGGTCAGGGAATAGGGGAAACCTTCAGGCAGGCTGTACCATCCGTCCGCGCTGCCTCCCCAGCCGAAATTGAGCCTGAAATAATCGTCGGAATTGTACCCGTCGCAGACTACATTATGACCGGATGTCCATGTTTCGTTGACCGTGGCCAGATGAACAGGCAGTCCGATCTTAATATTGTCGGCCATTTTCGTTTTTATAGTTTTGTCGTCATAGGAAGAATCCAGAAGTATCGCGGTTGAGAAACCGAACCTGATGAAAGCATCGTAAGCCTGATCTACCCCGAAAGTGCCTGATCCCGATGACGAAAAAACCGATTTTGTAGCTATACCGCATGCCCAGTTAAGAGCGGCGATCTCATCTTCGGTAAGTTCTCTGCCTTCAGCCCATTTGGAATCAATACTGTCCAGATAAACATTCACTTCGTCAAAATCAAGAAAGTCGTAGGTCGCGCTCGCATCGTCTATCCAGAAATCCTGAGTGTAATTGTGGTAATATCTGTCTCTGCGGTACTCAAAGCGTTTTCCGTTGACTGTCCTGTGGAAGAAAAGTATCTGGGACATTGCCGTTGCCGGGCATCCTGTGTATGATCTTGTACTTGTGCTCAGGTCCATCGGGCAGAATTTGTTGTACGGCGGTGTCTGATTCCACCTCGTTTCCGTCCATCCGCCTGTGGAAGTTGAACCATCAGGAGGCCACTGGTCAAGTTTTGGTTTAGGAGTGTTATCTGATAAAAGATCCAGCCATCTCATTTTAACTTTATCCGCGGCGTCATTATCCATCTTATCAATATTTGACAATCGCGATTCAAGGTCGTTCTTTATCAGTTCAGAAATCGGAGAATCAGGCTCGAATTCTGAGTTATCGCTGTAGGCTATGACAGGTATCAGCCTGTCGTCAGCGCTGACGACAACATAGCCGGACGGATCGCAGCTGAAAGCGTAAGCGAGAACAGAACCGTTTTTAGTTATTTCTGAGCAGGCGTCCGGTAATTTGATATTCAAACCTCTTGAAGCAATGAAATTCGCGGCTGCCCGGTGCGGATCCTCAACAGGTAAGGAGAAAAGCAAAGTCAGCGCAAAAAGAAAGATGAGTGACAGTTTTTTCATAATGATCTCAATAAAATTATTTTACAAGCAGCATTTTCATATTCTTGACAGAACCTCCAACGTCAAGTCTGCAGAAATATACGCCCGAATTAAGTC
>JAQVNT010000123.1 GCA_028702975.1 Candidatus Delongbacteria bacterium | reverse complement strand
GGCGTTAATTTCTTTTAAGGTATTTATGAATTGAGGATCTTTCATGCTGACGGGCTGAAGGACGGGAATGCCCATTTCAAGAGCAGCCTCTTTCACAGGCGTGAAACTCACCTTTCTGCCGCGCCCCCTCTCTTTATCGGGCTGCGTGACGACCGCTTTTATATCGAAACCTCTTTCGCGTAGAGCCTTCAGCGAGCAGACGGCGAACGGGGGAGTTCCCATAAATATAAGTGATCTGTCCGTTTCTATTTTATTTCCTCTGTACCGTTCTTGGATATCTTAAGTATCTTTCCTTCAGCCTCTGTAAGCTGGTTCCTGCAGAAAGTGATGAGCTTTTTACCTTCTTCGTAAAGTTCGAATGTTTTGTCCAGCGGGACTTCTCCCGATTCGAGTTTTTCCATTATCTCGGTCAGCTTTTTTACGGCATCCTCGTATTTCATTTCTTTCATTATATTATTTCTCCTTTACGATACTTATCGAGAGCTCCTCAAGCTGCTCCGGCGAAACTTCCGAAGGCGCGTCCATCATCAGGCAGTTCTGGTTTTTTGTTTTGGGAAAGGCTATAACATCACGAATTGTCTCTTCATGGCACATTAACATTATCATTCTGTCTAAGCCGTGAGCGATACCGCCGTGAGGAGGAGCACCGTATTTAAAGGCGTTTAACATAAATCCGAATTTATTTTCATATTCCTCTTTACTCATTCCCAAAATTGAAAATACTTTTTCCTGAAGAGCACTGTCATGGATCCTGATACTTCCCGATGAAAGCTCAACGCCATTTAAAACCAGATCATATAACTGACCCAGAATATTTTCCAGATTTTCACCTTTTTTCATATCTTCTAAAAATTCCGGTTTAGGCATCGTGAACATGTGATGCATTGCCTGCCAGCGGTTTTCTTCTTCAGAAAATTCGAACATGGGGAAATCAACTATGAAACAAAATCTGTAATCATCTTCTCTATATAACTTCAATTCTTTCGCGATCCTGTTCCGTAAATTGCCGAGAACTTTATTTGCCAGGCTGAGTTTGTCTGCCGCGAAAAAGACAATACCGTCACCTTTCAACTCAGATTTCGCAAGAATTTCATCTATTTCCGGCTCTGATAAAAACTTGGAGATGCCGCCCTCCAGCTTACCGCCGGTCACCTTAACAAATGCCAAACCTTTTGCTCCCAGATGCTTAGCATAGTCTTCATATTCTCCAATTTGTTTTCTGCTCAGATTTTCAAGACCGCCTACAGCGAGAAATTTAACAGCCTGAGCATCGGCAAAAACTTTAAAACCGGAATTCCTGGTAACATCAGTAATGTTTTTAAGCTTAAGACCGAATCTGATATCCGGTTTGTCAACGCCATAATCTTCCATTGCCTCTAAGTAAGGTATTCTGATAAAAGGAGTTTGTATTTCAACATTAATTCCCTGACTGAAACTCTTTTTCATCAGCTCTTCCGTTAATTCAAAGATCTCGTCTTGTGAAGGAAAGCTGGTTTCAATATCGATCTGAGTAAATTCAGGCTGGCGGTCACCTCTTGCGTCTTCATCACGGTAACATCTTGCGATCTGGAAGTATTTATCCTGACCGGCGACCATTAGTAATTGTTTATAAATCTGAGGGCTCTGCGGTAAGGCAAAAAAAGTACCCGGGAAGATACGGCACGGCACCAGATAATCCCTTGCGCCTTCGGGTGTGCTCTTGCTGAAGGTCGGTGTCTCGATCTCAATAAAGCCCTTTTCCGACAGATAATTTCTGACAGCCATAGTTACTTTATGCCTGACGAGAAGGTTCTGCGTCATTTTTGCGCTTCTTAAGTCGATATAGCGGTACTGAAGCCTCAGATCTTCTTTTGAGTCGCTTTTGCCGTCAAGAAAATTGAACGGCGGCGTTTTCGAGGCGTTCTCGATAAATATGTTATCCGCAGCGATCTCTATCTCGCCCGTGGACAGATTTTTATTCGGTTCGGGTTTCACTCTTACTGTACCTGAGATGGTGACAACATATTCGTTCCTGCACCTGTTCGCCGTCTCCATGATATTCTCTCCGAGAGAATTCGGATCGAAAATTATCTGTGTTATACCGTATCTGTCCCTCAGATCGAAAAAGACGAGACCTCCTAGGTTCCTGTACTTGTGTATCCATCCCGACAATGTTACATTTTTGCCCTCATCGGACTTTCTCAGTTCGCCGCAATTTTTAGTTCTATACATTATTAATATCCCGCAATAATTAATTTCAGTGTGTGAATTTAAGAATGTTTGTTCATTTAATCAATACCGAGTTGAACAATTTTTCGTTAAAAATATTAAGAATTTATATCTTGACAATTAATTAAAAACGAATTAACTTAAGAGCCTCTTATTGAGCGTGAGTTCGACAGAATGAAAAGAGATAGAAAGTTAAAATAAAAAACAGAAAACCGGAGGAAAAAAATGACTGAATATTTTGTAAAAGGCGGAGCTTTTATGTGGCCAATCCTGATACTTTTCATTATAGGTATCATAATCAGCCTTTACAAACTTTTTACACTGCTCGGAACCGGAAGAAATGCCGGACAACTGATGTCTGATGTGAAAAAAGCGCTCGCTACTCAGGGCGTTGACGGCGCGATGAAACATGTAAAAGGAACAAAACCTGTCGAAGAACTTGTCGCAGCAGGACTCAAGAACCTGAAATACGGTATCGACAATGTTGAAAAAGCTCTCGTTAACGAGGGAAGTATGCAGGTTACATATCTGTGGAGCGGAATGATATGGCTGTCAACTGTAGTAGCTCTTGCGCCGATGCTCGGATTTTTGGGAACGGTATGGGGTATGGTCGGTGCGATGGACGCTATCGCAGCTGCAAACGACATTTCACCTTCGATCGTTGCCGGCGGTATATCCGAGGCTCTTCTGACTACGGCATTCGGTCTGATCGTAGCTATCATCATCCAGACTTTCCAGAACGTTTTCCAGTCAATAATCGACAAAAGACAGATGGATATGGAAGAAACAAGTGTTGCTCTTGTTGAAACATTCGTAGAAATGCAAACAAAATAATAAAGCGAGACAGAAATGCTGAAAAAAACCGAAAGAAAGGTTGGGGAATTTAACGCATCGTCTATGGCCGATATCACTTTTCTTCTGCTTGTGTTTTTTCTAGTCACGACAACTGTATCGACGGACAAAGGTATCAAGTTCGTTCTGCCTCAGAAAGCCGATGACGCGACACCCACGAAAGTCAAGGGCGTAGTTAATGTCTTCCTTAACGATGACAACCAGGTACTTCTGGGAAAGAAAGGAAAGGAAGAGGAAGTCAGTATGCAGCAGATAAAAAATCAGCTGACCATTCTCGACAGAGAGATTTCGGCTCAGGGAGACTCGATAATCGTTTCGATCAAAGTCACTCCGGGATCTCTGTACAAGAACTATGTCGAGATACTTGACCAGATTAAAAACGCAAAGATAGACAGGATATCACTAGCTCAATAATACAAAAATTTAAGGAAGATCATGATAGGAACGAAAAAGAAACCACCGCAGGGAACGATATCAACGGCATCTATGCCCGACATTATCTTCATGCTTCTAATCTTCTTCATGACAAGTACGGTATTTGTTGAATTCAGAGGACTGCCTGTAAAGATCCCGTCAACCGACAACGCGCAGAAGATCGAGGGTAAAAGGAACCTTGCTTACTGTTTTGTTGATATTAATGAAAGGGTCAGCGTTGACGATAAACTGTTGACGCCTAAAGAGGTAACTTCCATTATGTATCTGAAAAGAACGAGTAATCCCAGGATCATCGTATCGCTGAAGATAGACGAGAACTGCAAGAACGACATCGTGGACCAGGTTCAGAGAGCCTTGCAGGAAGCAGATGCCCGCAGGATAGTTTATGCAACAAAAACGAAGTAAGAAAGCCTGTAATTGAAGAACGGAGTAATAATATGGCATATAATGTAGGGGAAATGGCCGAAAAGGAATCAAAAATATCCGAGATAGCGGCTATTCTGGTTTTCCTCGGACTTACTCTCATGTTCGCGGCGTTTCATAAATTTCAGACTGAAGTTAAGTTTGAAACAGGCGTCACCGATGAGATAGAGATCGAAAAAGTGGAAGTGACCGAGCAGGTGAAAAAGACAGTAAAACCTGCAGTTGTCAGGATCCCGATCGCCGTTGAGGATGAGGAAGAACTTGAAGAGGATGTGGAGCTTGAGATAGAGACAGCCGATTTTGACATAAGATCAGAACCGCCGCCGCCGCCGCCGCCTCCGACAGTAGCAGAAGATGAGATTTTCGACTTCTACGCTATTCAGGAAAAACCGGAACTTGTTCCCGGGGACAACAAGAAGATAACGGATTATATAACAAAGAACTACCCGCCGCTGGCTAAAAAGACCGGCACATCGGGTAAAGTTATTCTGAAATTCATCTGCTCGAAAGAGGGTATTCCGACGAATATAGAGATAACTCTTGAAAAACCGGCGGACATGGGTTTCGGCGAAGTAGCGATAAAAGCTATCGAACAGGTAAGGTTCAAGCCCGGTATGCAGAGGGACAAACCGGTACCTGTGAGGATGTCTCAGAGAATAACATTCAACACAACACGATAAATTATAAAAAAAAGGTCTGAGTCTCAGACCTTTTTTTATTTAAGAGGTTTATTATCTATGAATATTCTTATGATCGGATCAGGCGGCAGAGAGCACGCCATGATAAAAAAATTAAAAGAGAGCGGCAGGGCGGAAAAGATATTCTGTGTACCGGGAAATGCGGGAACGGCGGAGGATGCGGTAAATACGGAGATCGGCATCAAGGACCATGACGGGCTTATCGCGTTTGCACAAGAAAAAAATATAGGTCTTACTGTTGTGGGTCCGGAGAATCCGCTGACCGACGGCATAGTGAACTCATTCAGAGCTCATGGGCTCGCGATCTTCGGTCCGACTAAAGAGGCGGCTGAACTTGAGGCGAGCAAGGCATTCTCAAAGGAACTGATGAGAAAATACCATATTCCGACAGCTGACTACACGATATTTAAGAATGCCGGAGATGCGGAAAAACATCTGAGAATATCGAAGCACCCGATCGTCGTCAAGGCGAGCGGGCTCGCCGCGGGAAAGGGCGCGGTGGTCTGCATGACGCTTGAGGAAAGTCTCGCAGCCGTGAACAGTATCATGTCGGACAGATGTTTCGGATCCGCAGGCGACGAGGTGGTGATCGAGGAGTTCTTAACAGGCGAAGAGGCTTCGGTCTTCGCGGTGTCGGACGGGAAATTCTACAAGATCCTAGCCCCGGCGCAGGACCACAAGGCCGTCTTTGACGGCGACAAAGGTCCGAACACCGGCGGCATGGGCTCGTACGCGCCCGCGCCCGTCATCACGCCCGAATTGAT
>JAQVNT010000122.1 GCA_028702975.1 Candidatus Delongbacteria bacterium | reverse complement strand
ATCTCGCTGAGTATTTTTGCGTAGTCAGAATCACTTATGATCTCGTAGTAAACACCTCTGAGAAGCGCTTCGTCGATCACTTTCTCAAATCCTTCTATCTTGAACGATCCGCCGCGGTAGTTTAACAGCCACTCGACTTTCGCGCCTTTTTCTATAGCCCAGTACGCCAGACCGTATGATTTTAAGTGATCTGTCTGGGTAAAGTCCATTGGAATAAGCACATCGTCCGCAAAAAGTGCCGCTGAGAATAATCCGAAAAATATTAACACATACTTTTTCAATTCCTACCTTACCGACTTTACATAGAAGAATTTTTTTGTCTCAGAAGGGTTGACAACTGTATATTCTGAGAGAGTTGTTTCGCCCTCGTATGTGTAGATGCCGTACGGTTCTGACGAAGAATAAATGTAATATTTCGACGCGCCGGATACGCTGTCCCACTCAAGAATAATATCGCTTCCGGAAGTTCTTATCGTGAGATTTGACGGAACTGCAGGCGCCAGGGGGTTGAATAAGCCGCTGTTGTAGAGATCTCCCCTGTATTTGTCGTATATTCCCCTTGAAGATGAAGCAAGCGGGTAATCGTAAACTACCATTACTCCGTCGTCCACACCGACCGCGAATTCAAGATCGCCGTCGCCGTCAAGGTCCGCGACCGCCGCCGAGTTCATGCTGGGTCTTCTGAGATATTCGATTTTTACGGGAAAACCGTCAAGAACCGCTCCCGTCGTGCCCGAATAGCACCATATCCTGTAATTCGCATCCATATACATTATGTCGAGGTTTCCGTCTCCGTCGAAGTCCGCAAGGGACGGAGCAGAAAGATCGTTTCTCACCGATCTCGGATCAAGCGCAACCGGAAAGTTCGGGTACGAAGTATAGTCGGAGTTCATAATGTATAATTTTGAGGCCGTTAATGCTATTATCTCAATATCGCCGTCGTTATCGATGTCCGCAAAGCTGACAGGCGGTGTCAGATCGTAGAAATTGTATGCTTTCATATCCAGATTCATTCCTCCAGACAAAGCTTGAATTTGAGTCAAAGATGTTCCGTCGAAAGTGAATCCGAAGAGTTTACCGTATGTACCGTAGCTTTCAGTTATGGCATACATCTCTACCGTTCCGTCGTCATCTGTATCGCAGAAGGATATCGATGTCTGTATCTCTTTCGGAAGAAGATACTCAGTTATTTTACTGCGTGTTTCCAGATCATATACTAAAATTTTTGTTCCTGAATTAAATACTATCTACTTATCGCCGTCTCCGTCAAGATCAAGACAGGCAGGGGAATGGATCCAGTATGAATTGGGGGAGGAATATAGAGGAAATCCGCTCATCATTTCAAATTTTCCGTACTTTAGGTCGAGCATGTAAACATACCCTCCTTTCGGCGAGATTCCTGTCAGATCTCCTGTAAAAGCACTTATCATTATTTCGAGATCGTTGTCTGCGTCTGCATTGATCAATACTGGAGCATTCTCCATTATTACTCCGTATATCTTCTTCTGTGCTATAATAACTCCGGTTGTCAGATCGACGGCTTTTACGAGTACGCTGTCGCCCATATTGAAATCGTAATTGACCATATCCAGACTTCCGTCTCCGTTGACATCGCCAACGGCAAAGCCCTGCTGCATTGTGAGTGAGAATCCGTCTTCCGCAGCCTGATGAATAATACCGTTACCGTTCAGCAAACTGCCGTCAGCAGAAATGCCTGCTATGCTTGAGGTCCTGGTGTTGGATATCAGTTTTCCTTCAATTAAAACCGGATTGAATATTTCGAACGGTGACAGTTTGTATGTTTTATCTTTATACAACGGGAACGGTGAAACTTTTACCGTGTCCGAATAAGCGAATTCGTAGCCTGAGGAATCGCACAATGCGATTTTCAGATAAACGGGATCAAAGTCATCTTTTCCGAAAGAAAAAAGCGAACCTGATATAATATCGAAATTGAGCTTCGAGGCGGTTGAGAAGGCACTATCTGAAGATGAGTAGATATTGACGCCTTTAACTTCGGAATATGTATAATTCCATTCAAGATTTATCTTTCCAGGAGAGTGATCGGCATAAAGACTGATACTGTTCCCTGACTGATCAATAAATCCGAAAGAATTTGAATAATATGTTTTATCTCTGTTTATTGTTGTTTTAAAATAGTAGCTTTTTACGGGATCAATGTCAAAATTTACAATATCTGATAGCGAAGCATATGCAGGGATGTTTTTTAAAACAGCTTGTGTTAAGTAAAGACCGTTTTCATACAATTTGATTATAGCTTCATTTATCTGTCCTTTCGATGAGTTCAGAAATACAGGCTCGAGTATAGTCCCGTTTAGTATAACTGATGATAATTTCAAATAAGGTACAGCGACAGGAACGAACATCTTTTCATCGGATATCTTTGTGCCGTCCTTTTTCCTTATCTCCATATTGATTACCGCAACACTGTCATTTGCTACAGAATCAGGCGATGCAAAATTCAAGCTGAAAGCGGTCACATCCGCATAATTACCGATTGCAGGCAGCGCGAATCTGCTTTGAATAGATGAAAGAGTAATTCCTGTATGATCCGAAGAGGTAATTACCGCATCAAGACTGTCTAAAGCTGCAGGATTTGAATCCAGATTTAGTCTGAATGAGATTCCGAAATTTTCGCCGTGCTCAACTACTCCCGAACCGTTAGTATCCGAAACAGAAACATTATCAAGCGAGTAAGATATTTCAACGGCAGGATTAACCTCATAACCATATGTTTTCAAGAAACATTCCTGTGAATAGTAATGAAGATAGACTGAATCTGCAGATATATTTTCGTAAGGCATAGAAAAATTTTGGAATATTGTTTTAACTCTGCTTATTATTTTGTTATTCTCCGTCAATGTAATAAAAACTGTATCATTGGGTACAGAATTGAACATCACGCAAAAGCTGCCGCTCCCTTTTCTGATGCTTCCGGCAGCTGAAATCAGAAGATCTTTAGGTTCTCTTAAGAAAGGAAGTCCCGAAGGATCCCCCTGAAGTTCATAGGAATGATTGAGATATTGAACCAAATCGCTTGAAAACGGATTGCCGAACACGATCTTCGCATCCGCAAGACTCTCACCGAATGACTTTTTCCTGTTTATCTGCCTGAAAAAATAACAGTTGAAATTATTAGATGCACTGGGGTAATCATCCGCGCCGCTGCCGATATATGTAACACAGCCGCCTTCAGGATTTATCATTGACTTGTGAGAAAAACTGTCTCCACCGTAATACCCTGGCTTGCAGGCTGTAATATAAAATAATCCCGAAACTCCTTCCAGGTTCATTATATCGTCGCTCCAGATCTTGAATTCATTATCTTTCTGTCTCAGCACATGATAATCCCCGTGAGACTGCGAGTAAACGAAATTATAACCTGAATTGAACCGTGATATTATCTCCTCTTTGCCAAAATATGGAGACACACCCTCATACAGTGAATCCCTGACGAACGGGTCTGAAAATTCTGTTTTGACATTATTGCACCAGCTTCTTCCGTCTCCAGCACTGAAAACATCCAGCCCAAGCAGCATAAGAGAAATGTTGAACACGGTCCTGTAGTTTCTGTCTGATGAATAGTATTTTAAAGTTTTATTTATGATGGCGTCTATTTCTTCCTCTGTGTTACCGGGAAATCGGCCGACATAAACATCCTCATACGAATCCGCCCTGTCCGAGTATTCATAATGAACACCGTTGCCGCTGCTGTCAGTTTCTCCGTCAAGTTTGCTGTAAAATGAATCGGAATATATATTTGGGTTCGCTGCTAAAACATATGGCAAAGCTTTTCCCATAGGTACTGTCTTGTAACCGCCTCCGATAATAGCATATTTCAGATCATTGCTTATATATTTGTCCCTTATGTAATTCCTTATCTTCATAACATCGGACTCGCCTGTGTACTCCGAATATATCTCCTCTATAGTCTTGATCTCAGTAACAAATCCCTGTTTTGTTTTGAATAGCCTATACTGTTCAAAGTTATCAGCAAATTCTTGAGTCGTAATAATCACCATATCGATCTTCTGAAGACCTTTTGTAGGGAATACGAAAGGGATGACATAATCCGTTAATGTATATTCGACCGATGTTATAAAAAAGAGAGAGTCGTTCCTAACATAGTAAGGATTTATCTCCATTACCGAAAAATTAGTATGCCTTTTTGTTCCTCTGGCCCCGATAGTTGCGAATTTCTCTGAAGGATGTATATGCGTAAGGGCTGTATCAGTATATGTTTCGTAGTAGGAAAGTCCGAGGCTGTCATCGACAAGTACCGAAGTATAAGAATCAATTATTATATCCTGAGCGTACCAGTCATCTAATTCAAATTCCTCGAATATTACCGGGAATTTAATTTCGGAATCTGAAAATGTTTTGAGCCTGTATGTTTTTTCCTTGTACGAAATGGTCCTTAAACTTTCATCGTAGTTCCAGTCGGCCTGAACGGGATTGTAAGTATCAGAGAACACGATACCTGTTATTAGAACCAGCAGTATGACAATGTTCCTTCCCATCTGATCCCCTATCTTGTTATTTCGCTTTTGCTCCTTCTCCCGGTACTCCTGATCCTCGTGTTCTTCTGCCAGTGTTCGTTGTCCTTGTGCGGATGGTCTATGTTGTAATGCAGACCTCTCGATTCCTTTCTGAAGCTTGCGAACCTGACCATAAGAGCTGCCACATCCGCGATATTCCTGAGCTCGATAGTCTCTTTTGAGAGCTTCGTCTGCATGTAGTAATCTCTTGCCTGCCATGCTATAAGGTCAATCATATTCTGAGCCATCTTCAGCCTTTCGTCGCTCCTTACTATTCCTACAAATTCACTTACGAGCCTCTTTATTGTGTTCCTCAAATAGCTTACAACGACTTTTTCCAGAGGTCTTTCTGTATGATAATACTCCCACTCCTTAATTCCTGTGAAATTTATCATATTTTTCGAGATATATTTTTGTACCGAGACCGAACTTGCTTTCGCGAACACGAGGGCGTCCAAAAGAGAATTCGACGCAAGTCTGTTCGCGCCGTGAACGCCGTTCTGAGCGACTTCACCGATGGCATATAACCCTTTCACATCCGTCTTTCCGTGGAGGTCGGTCTCTATTCCCCCGCACTGGTAATGCGCGGCCGGTACAACGGGGATCATCTGCTTGGTTATGTCTATCCCTTCCTCAAGACACCTGTGATAGATGTTCGGGAACGAGGAAATGATCTTATTGGCCGGAAAATTACTCACATCTAGGTAAACGAAATCATCTCCCCTTTTCTTCATTTCCGTATCGATGGCGCGAGCTACGATATCCCTCGGCGCAAGCGACTTCAAAGGATGGTATTTGTGCATGAACTTCTTACCGTCCTTTGTCTTGAGTTCCGCTCCGAAACCCCTCAC
>JAQVNT010000121.1:3495-5488 GCA_028702975.1 Candidatus Delongbacteria bacterium | reverse complement strand
ACTTACATATCTTAAAATGACCTCCGGAGTAAGACTGTCCCCGACTATCCCTCTAATCCCTGCAACACTCACCATAAGTTCAGACATAAAAAAACCTCATCAATTCGTTATCTCCATTTATCGTGCAAGATATTAAATCGCCGCGATTTTGTCAATCATCATATTTTTAAAATACAGTTTTGAGTTGCTAAAACTGAACTGTTTTAATATATTTTGAGGTATTTCTTAAGAACACACGAAGAAAATTGAGGACGGCTTTAATAATGAAAACTATACGGAGGAAAGATGGCTTTCAGGATCATCGTGCTTGCCAAACAGGTTCCTGATACCAGGAACATAAAAGAAGACGCCATGAAATCCGACGGGACGGTAAACCGCGCTGCGCTGCCGGCTATATACAACCCCGAGGACTTGAACGCGCTTGAACAGGCTCTTCAAATAAAAGAGAAAATTAAAGATTCAGAGGTAATAATAGTCACAATGGGCCCGTCAAGGGCAGCAGACATAATCAGGGAAAGCATGTACAGGAATGCCGATAAAGGTTATCTTATCACCGACAGAAGATTTGCCGGAGCCGATACACTTGCTACATCATATGTGATCTCAAAAGCCGTGGAAAAAATAGGGGATTACGATCTGATAATATCGGGCAGACAGGCTATTGACGGCGATACTGCTCAGGTTGGGCCGCAAACTGCGGAGAAACTCAACATACCTCAGATCACATACGCTGAAGAGATACTCTCTGTCGAAAAAGGGAAGATCACGGTGAAAAGAAGGCTGGAAAGAGGCGTTGAAGTAGTCGAAAGCACTCTTCCGGCGCTTGTAACGGTCCACGGATCAGCTGCGCCCTGCAGGCCCAAGAACGCCCGACTGCTCATGAAATACAAGCATGCCAAAACACCCTCCGAACTTCAGACGATAGATGACGATTATACTAATCAGTCGGTCAGGAACAAACCTTATCTTAATATTGAAGAACTCAGCCTTGACGACCTTTCCTGCGAGGAATGCAAGATCGGACTTGCCGGATCTCCCACTAAAGTGAAAAAGATCGACAATGTAATCCTACAGGCAAAAGATTCAAGAGTGCTTAAAGACTCGGAAGTTGAGATCAAAAATCTTATTACAGAACTAATCACTAATCATACACTGGGGTAGAAAGTGAACAATATTTGCGTATATTGCGAAATTGAAGACGGAAAGGTCGCCGATGTCAGCCTTGAGCTTATTTCTAAAAGCGTTAAGCTGGCAAAAGAACTCGGATGCAGCGTCGAGGCGGCAGTACTGGGCGGAAACCTCAAAGGAATTGAAGATCAGATCACTCCTTCAGGCGCCGATATTATTTATAAAGCGGAAGATAAAAAGCTGGAGCCTTACACAACGATCCCGCATGCTGCTGTATTTGAACACATAATCCGGGAGAATAAACCGCAGATCGTTCTTGTAGGAGCCACATCTGTCGGCAGAGACCTCGCGCCGAGGATCGCTTCTTCTTTAAAATGCGGGCTTACAGCTGACTGCACTGACCTTGTGATCGGTGATTATACTGATCAGAAAACAGGAAAAGAATACCAGAATCTTTTATACCAGATAAGACCGGCTTTCGGAGGCAACATAATAGCGACGATCGTGAACCCTGAAACAAGACCTCAGATGGCAACGGTAAGAGAAGGCGTGATGAAGAAAGAGCTTGCTGAAAAGTCACATAAGAGCGAAACGGTAAAGATCGATGCCTCAAAAATATTGAATAGTATCGGAACGGCTGTAAAGATCATCGAAAGACACATTGAACCCAGAAAGATCAACCTCGGAGGAGCTCAGATCATAGTTGCCGGAGGATTCGGAGTCGGCTCAAAAGAAGGGTTTGTCCTTCTGCATGAGCTCGCCAAAGTTGTCGGCGGAGAGGTCGGGGCCTCGAGAGCCGCTGTTGACGCCGGATTCGCAGAGCACGCGAGACAGGTCGGACAGACGGGCGTGACGGTCAGACCGA
>JAQVNT010000121.1:0-3395 GCA_028702975.1 Candidatus Delongbacteria bacterium | reverse complement strand
TTTGTCCTTCTGCATGAGCTCGCCAAAGTTGTCGGCGGAGAGGTCGGGGCCTCGAGAGCCGCTGTTGACGCCGGATTCGCAGAGCACGCGAGACAGGTCGGACAGACGGGCGTGACGGTCAGACCGAAACTGTACATAGCGTGCGGGATCTCCGGCGCAATACAGCACAGGGCCGGAATGGACGGGTCTGCGCAGATAATCTCGATCAATACAGATCCTGAAGCGCCTATAAATTCGATAGCCGATGTTGCTATAACAGGCGACCTGCTTTCAGTAATCCCCAAAATGATCAAGCATTATAAGGAGCAGTCGAAATGACGAATTTTTACAGAGACAACAATGATTTAAAATTCCACCTCGACAATCCCCTGATGAAGAGAATAGTTGAGCTGAAGGAAAGAAATTTTAAGATCAACGAAACTGAATATTTCGGAAAAGACAAAACATACCCGAACGAATTTAAACCTTTTAATTTCGAAGATGCTATAGACAATTACGACCAGGTCCTGGAGATCGCAGGAGAAATATCAGGAGAAGTTATAGCTCCAAACGCTGAGAGAGTTGACCTTGAAGGCGCGAGGCTCGAGAACAACCGGGTGCACTACGCCGAAGGAACGGTTCAGAATCTGAATGCGCTTAGACAGGCGGGTCTTACAGGCGTGACCCAGCCCAGAAAATACGGCGGGCTTAACTTCCCGACCACGGTCTACAGCATGATGATCGAGATGGTCTCCAGGGGCGATGCGAGCCTCATGAACCTTTTCGGGCTCCAGGATATCGGAGAAACAGTCAGGGAGTTCGCAGACGAAGATATAAAGGCAAAATATATACCTCAATTCGCATCGGGGGAGGCCACAGGCGCGATGATACTCACCGAGCCTGATGCCGGTTCAGACCTTCAGGCGGCCCAGCTGAAAGCGCATTACGAGGAAAGCACAGGCCTGTGGCGGCTGAACGGCGTGAAAAGGTTCATCACGAACGGCAATGCCGAACTTTCACTCGTTATGGCAAGATCGGAAGAGGGAACGAAGGACGGAAGAGGTCTTTCCATGCTCCTTTATGAAAGAGACGACACCGTTCAGATCAGAAGGATCGAGAACAAAATGGGTATTCACGGATCACCTACTTGTGAAATGGTTTTCAAGAATTCTCCCGCGATCCTGATCGGCAAAAGAAAATTAGGACTTATCAAATATGTTATGTCCCTCATGAACGGAGCAAGGCTCGGCGTGAGCGGGCAGGCTATCGGCTTATGCGAGGCGGCTTACAGGGAAGCTGTAAAATATGCTCAGGAGAGGGCGCAGTTCGGCAAGATCATCAATCAGTTCCCGCCCGTTTTCGAGATACTTACGGACATGAAGGTAAAAACGGCAGCCCTGAGAACTCTTTATTACGAAACATCAAGATTTGTCGACGTGTACAAAGCGCTCGAAGATATCGAACATGAAAGAGCTTTGACTCCCGAAGAGAAGAACGAGCTTAAGCAGTTCAAAAGAAGAGCTGATTTTTTCACTCCGCTCATAAAAGGGCTTTCTTCCGAGGCGGCGAACAGGATCACCTACGACGCAATTCAGATACACGGCGGAACGGGATTCACAAAGGATTTCCCGGTAGAAAGGCTTTACAGGGACGCCAGGATCACCTCAATATACGAGGGAACGACTCAGCTTCAGGTAATAGCCGCTATCAAGGGCGTTACCAGCGGATTATTTGCCGAAATGATGGACGAATATGCCTCAAGAAAAATATCATATGATATTGAGTTCATGCTCAAAGAGCTTAAAGCGATGAAAAAGGAATATCTTTCCGCAATCAGGTATGTTGAAGGATTTAAAGATCAGGAATTTTTGGATTTTCATGCGCGAAGGCTTGTAGAAATGGCCGGAAATATAATAATGGGGCATCTTCTTCTGCTTGACGCCGAGAGAGATCCGAAATACAAGGTGATCACCGAAGTATTCATTAAAAAAGCAAAAGCGGAAAACACGGACAGGATAATGGTCATAAAAGAGATAGGTCCGGATTTTCTGAACAATTATAAGGAGCTTACAAAGCTGTAGATGAAAAGTTTCAACATCGCCGCATATATTTCAGGGTCGGGAAGCAACCTGAGAGCAGTAATAGACAGCAGTTTAAGCGGTTATATTTCATCAAAAGTCCGGCTGGTAATAGCTAATAAGGAGGTCTCAGGCCTCGATCATCCAAAAGAACTGGGTATTGAGACAGCCGTAGTGTCCAGGGAGCTCATGACTAGAAAGGAGTTTCTGGATGTACAGATAAGACTTCTTGAAAAACACGGTATCGATCTTATTGTTCTTGCGGGATTTTTGAAAAAACTTCCGCCTGAAATAGTCGATAAATACAAAGGCAGGATACTGAATATACACCCCGCGCTTCTGCCCAAGTTCGGAGGAAAGGGAATGCACGGAATGGCAGTTCACGGAGCGGTAGTCGCGGCAGGCGAGAAGTATTCCGGACCGACAGTACATTTTGTAGATAACAAATACGACCACGGCGAGATACTTATTCAGAGAAAAATAGAGCTGACGGAAGGCGAAACGGCAGAAACTCTCCAGAAAAAAGTGCTTGAGGTCGAACATATAATTTACCCCGAAGCCATAAAATTACTTGAAGAAAGGGAATAATGGGAACGAGAGAAATAAAAAGAGCGATAATATCACTGTCGGATAAAGCGGGAGCTTCTGAGCTTGCGCGATACCTTGAAGGAAAGGGAGTGGAGATCTTTTCTACCGGCGGAACTTTCAAACTGCTCAAAGATAGCGGCACAACCGTAAAAGAGATAACCGAACTGACTAGATTCCCTGAAATGATGGACGGAAGGATCAAGACCTTAAACCCGAAAGTACACGGCGGGATACTTGCAGTCAGAGATAATCCTGAACACATGAAACAGGCTCTTGAGAACGGTGTGGACATGATCGATATGCTTGTAGTCAACCTTTATCCTTTCGAAAAAACCGTAGCTAAGCCTGATGTCGAGCTTGAAGAGGCGATAGAGAATATCGACATAGGCGGACCGGCGATGATCAGAAGCGCCGCGAAAAATTACAAATATGTCACTGTGATCACCGACCCCGCTGATTACGCAAAGTTCGTTGAGGAATACGACAGACTTGGAGGAACTTCGCTGGAATTCAGGCAGGAACTGGCGAGAAAAGTTTTCGCCAAGACATCGAAATACGATGCGGCGATATCGGAATATCTTGAAAGAACTTTGGCTGAAAAGGTTAAAAAGACCGTAGTGCTCGAGAACGGAAGGATCCTGAGGTACGGGGAGAACTCGCACCAGAAAGGTATCCTGTTCCCTGACGGAGTATCAGAAGGTACTCTGGCGAACGCGGAAATGGTCAACGGAAAAGAAATGTCCTACAACA
>JAQVNT010000120.1 GCA_028702975.1 Candidatus Delongbacteria bacterium | reverse complement strand
ACTCTTCCGTTCTATAAAAAACTGTTCGGGAACGGCTCTCATATCGGGTTAAAGATCGAGTATGCCCTTCAGCCGGAGCCTAAAGGGATCGCTCAGGCTTTTATTCTGGGCGAAAAATTCATTGGTGATAGCAGCGCATTTCTTATTCTGGGCGACAATATATTTTATGGAACTCTAGATTTTCTCAGGGACGCAGTAAAGAAGAATAAAACCGCCACAGTATTCGGTTATTATGTAAAAGACCCTGAAAGATACGGAGTAGTTGAATTCGATAAGACCGGCAAAGCAATATCAATAGAAGAGAAACCAAAGATACCTAAGTCTAATTACGCTGTGCCGGGACTGTATATATTCGACAATTCGTGCGTTGAAAGGTCAAAGTCATTAAAACCTTCAGCAAGGGGAGAAGTTGAAATAACCGATCTTATCAAAACCTACCTGAATGAGGGAGATCTTAATGTAGCCAGGATAGGCAGAGGAATAGCATGGCTGGACAGCGGAACTCCGGACTCACTTCTTGATGCGAGCACTTTTATTGCTTCGATCGAGCAGAGGCAGGGGCTTAAGATAGGATGTATCGAAGAGGCGGCATACCAGATGGGTTTTATAGATAAAGAAGGATTGAAAAAGATCATCGATAAAATGCCGAACTCGTATTACAGAGCTTATTTAGAAAGACTGACGGACAGTAAAGTATGAGAGATATTAGAGGATATATTTTCGTCAGGTTCAGGTTCATTAGGCTTAATATGTACAGGGTTTTATGTTCTGCATGGGTAAAGATATCCTTATTCTTGAGAGGGGTGGAATGCGGTAGAGGAATAAAATGTTACGGACTGCCCGTTGTGATAAGAATGGTGAAAAGCAGAGTAAAGATCGGCAATGATTGCACATTCCGTTCAGATTTTTCGTCTAACCTTGTCGGGATCAACAGAAAATGCATTGTAACAACTTTAAGAAAGAACGCTGAAGTTATGATCGGGGACAACTCCGGCTTCAGCGGAACAGTTATCGCCGCGGCAGGGAGCATCAGGATAGGTAGTCATGTTCTCTGTGGCGCGAATACGACAATAACTGATTATGACTGGCACGGAATCGATCCGGATAAAAGAAATAAGGCGGCAGATCCAAAACCAGTTGTGATTGAAGACAATGTCTGGCTGGGACTGAATTCTGTTGTGCTGAAAGGGGTCACGATCGGGAAGAACTCGGTGATAGGTGCAAACAGCGTGGTCACAAAGGATATTCCTGAAAATGTAATAGCCGCCGGAAACCCGTGTCGTGTGATTAAAGAACTATGAAAAGATTACTAATAAATGTAGCAATATTTTCTAGCCCGTTTGTTTTTTTAGTTTTTTTATTTGGAATCTTTGTTATAGTGGTAAGTTCATCCATAAATGAATTTGAAATTGAACCGAATGTTACAGAAATCTTTATTGGAGATTCGCATATACAAAGCTCTATAAATGACAGCATGTTAATTAATAGTAAAAATCTCGGCCAGATGGCCGAATCATTTTATTTTACTTATTTTAAACTAAAATTGGTATTGTCGTCTAATCCTAATATTAAAAAAGTATATTTGGGATTTAGCTATCATAATCTTTCTGATTATTATGATGAATTCATAAACGGTGAATTCTCGAGATCGATATCACCAAATTACTTCTATATTTTGCCATTAAATGAACAAATAAAATTAATCTACTGGAATTTCAACGCTTTAACCGAATATTTAAAAATTCTTGTTAGAAAAGGTTTAAAAACCATTAATCAAGATTCGAATTACGCTTTTTCGGGCGGATATTTAAATAATTTTACAAATACAACTGTTTCCTACACATCAATGGATAAAAGGATAAATTTCCAATATTTTGCGGATGGGTGCTTGAATGAGTTTTCTTTTATAAACATGGCTTATTTTGAAAAGATAGTAAATCTTTGTAAAGACTATAATGTCGAGATTATTCTTTTAAATGCTCCGTTACATCCGTATTATAAAAAAATGATACCTGCCGAGTATGAAAGCAAGTATAGCGAGTTGATCAATTGTTATAAACTTGCAGTTATTGACTTCAGTTCTATATGCAATGATGATTGTTGTTTTACTCCTGATGGAGACCATGTTTCATTAAAAGGAGCTATGGAAGTAACAGAAGAAATTCGTAAATTAATTAAAATTAAATAACATTTTCGTTTAAGATTAAATAGTGTTGCGTCCTTGTTTTTTATGATCTCTTCAATTATATTTTATACATGAAAATAATTTCAATAATCATAAATGTATTTTTGTTAGCGGTAGTGATTTTACTTTTCATTAAGGGAGATTTTTGGGATAGATCAAAGAATTTTACTTATACAAAACTAGATGTAAAAGATAAATACAATTACAAGATGAATAAATTTTATAAAATTAAGACTGATCAGTTCATGAGTTATAATGTTCAGGCGAAAATTTCGATGCTGGGTGATTCAATGACCGAGTTTACCCATTGGAACGAACTTCTGGGCAGAAAAGATGTAGTGAATAGAGGAATAAGCGGAGATATTACCGAGGGAATGCTGAACAGACTCGAAAATATTATAAAGGTACAACCTAAATATTGTTTCTTCATGGGTGGTATAAACGACATAATATATAATGTGTCGTATGAGAAGACAATAGATAACATAGAATCAATAACCAAGGAGTTAAGGCAGGAAGGAATAACTCCAGTGTTACAAACAATCATTTATACTGGTAGATCATTCAGAAACTGTCAAACCATTAATATCCTTGTTGCAAGACTTAATGAAGGCATCAAAATTATAGCAGAGAAAAATTCTTGTTTCTACCTCGATATTAACAATGGCCTTACTGAACAAGGAATTCTCAAAGATCAGTTCACTTACGATGGTCTGCACTTGAACGCAGAAGGATACAAGGTTTGGGGATGTTTTATAAGCGAATTTCTTATTTCACAGGAAGAATAATGAGTGTATCAACATTTATGGAGAAGAAATGAACAGAGTAATTAAAGCGGAAATATACCGTTATGTCTGGCTGGGATTAAATTCAGTTGTGCTGAAAGGTGTTACGATAGGCAGGAACTCTGTAATAGGCGCGAACAGCGTTGTAGCAAGGGACATTTCGGCAAATGTCATCACAGCCGGTAATCCATGCAAAGTGGTCAGAGAACTAAAAAATAATTAAATGGAGAAAGTGATATGAAAAAAATATTATTTTTTATAATTTTCTCTAATGTTGTTTTATTGTTCTCAATCAATCAATCAATCAATCAATCAATCAATCAATCAATCAATGATCCTCTCTTAGATACCAAAAGTACTGACTCCCTTTATCTTCGACTGCCTGAAAATATCTATACGACAACAAAAAGCAAATATTCGATTTATTACAATAATATGCTTTTAGCACAAACTCCTGAAAAATACACATATAATGTGGTTTCTTCCATAGGTTTTACAGACTCAATGAGGTACAATCTGGATTCACTACAGGCAGGTAATTACGGTTTAGAACTCCAGATTAAGGATTCACTCGGGAATATATTAGAATCAAAAAATACTCAAATAATAGTAACTGAAAATAATCTTAACTTTCCGGATACTCTGAAGATCTTATTCATTGGAAATAGTCTTACCTATGCGGGTAAATATGAAAGGTATTGTAAAGAGTATCTTGAATCAACTGGAAATGTTGTGAAATTGCTTGGAACGCAACACTATACTGTACAGGATAGCATCGACGGTATATTCCATGAAGGCAGAGGCGGATGGACATGGTACAAGTACTGTACAGACAACACCACACCGAGCCCTTTTGTGTTTGGTTCATATCCGGGCGTGAACATCCAAAAATATATAGTCGAGTCTTTGAATGGAGAAAAACCTGATATTGTTACAATATTTTTAGGAATAAATGATTTATATAATGTGAGAACCACCAGCCTTGAATTAATAGACTACGATATTAACAATGTCATTTTTTCGCCATGGGCCATGGGTTTGCTTATAGATAAATTTCAGGAAGCTCTTCCGAATACTCCGATAGGTATAGTTCTTATTCCTCCGGCAAATGAAAGGGAAGAGACATGGTACAATGTGCTGGGTGACAGCGCATTGTGTTTTGAATACAAGAAGAAACAGCACAGGCTTGAACAACGATATATAGATAAGTACAAAGAGCTGTCAAAACCGAATTTTTCAATGATACCTGTTTATCCGAATATTGATACTTATCTGGGATATCCTTCAAATGACCTTCAGCATCCGAATCTTTACGGATATGAGCAGCTGGCGAATTCGTTCTATGGGTGGATAAAATATCAGATTTCTGAGTGGTTTACCGAACCTAAAAATGTTCAAATAGAATACTTTGATAATTCTACCATTTTAAGCTGGACAGCCGTGAATGGAGCTTCAGGATACAAGATATACCGTTCAATTGATCCATATGCAGGGTTCGTAGAGATAGATACTTGTTCATCACCCGGTTATACCGATAATATTCTTAACGGATCAACTATGTATTTCTATAAAGTAACTGCAGAGTATTAAGTATCAGATTTTATATATCACCTGTTCTGCTTCAGCCATTCTTCAAGGAAGAGTATAGCCCAAATCTGCCCGGAAAAGTCCCGCATGCCGAAGTTCTGATTGCCGATTATCTTTGAAACTGCACTGTAATTAAGATGATCGTATATCAGAGCATTTTGGTTTAAAAGTCTGTCATTTACATAAGTTTTAAGATCGTCTTTGAACCAAATCGAAATAGGCACTCCAAAACCCTGTTTTTTATGCTTCATAACATTTTCCGGCAAGTATTTACTCAGCATTTTCTTAAAGATCAGTTTGCCTTCGTTATTGTTAATTTTCAACTCAGAAGGGATCTTAAATGACAGCTCGGCGAATTCGTGGTCGATTATTGGAACGCGGGATTCAAGCGAATTCTTCATGCTTGTCCTGTCAACTTTGGTAAGAATGTCACCCGGAAGATAATTTAAAAGGTCGAACTCTTCAAGCCGGCTTACAAAATCTTTCGATGAAGAGCAGTTAAGCATTTGTATTCTGTCCGCTTCAGAGCTATAGCTTCCGATTCTGTTTAAGGTACGGTCATTAAATAAAGATGATCTTTCATTTTTTTTCATTACGCAGAAATAAGCTCCGAGATCAGATCGTTTTTTAGACAAAAAATATGAGAGCCCCTTACCGGAAACATTACTAGGAAGTGTACGGTGAAGAATGTTCCAGAAAGGGTTAAAAAGACCGTTGCTGAATAGACTGTTTTTAACACTTAAGGCTTTCATGTAATTGTTGTAGCCTGCGAAAAGTTCATCTCCGCCGTCGCCGGAAAGAACAACCGTAACAAATTCTCTTGCGAATTTTGATACATAATAAGTAGGTATCGCCGATGAATCAGCAAAAGGTTCGTCAAAGCCTGAAACAAGCCTGGGTAAAAGTTCAACCGATTCCGGTTCAAGTATAAGTTCATGATGCTCGG
>JAQVNT010000119.1 GCA_028702975.1 Candidatus Delongbacteria bacterium | reverse complement strand
ATTGTTAACACAGGAATAAAATGAAGCTGATCGAAGAATTGAAAAAATATATAAAAGACACTCTCGGTATTGAAGTATCTGCGGAACAGGCGAAAGCGGGAAACCTGCCTTTTTATCTTACGGATAAATACGATTTTTATAAGATCAAATTGTTAAATGAATATTTTATCGTTATAAACTCGATCGAAGACAATAGCAGGCCGACTCCTTCCGAAATTCAAAAGCATATTTTAGCTTTAAGAAAATATTTTATTGAAGAGATCATATATTCAGATGCAAATATTACATCGTTCAACCGCAAAAGACTGATAGAAAAACATATACCTTTCATTATCCCGAAAACTCAATTGTATCTGCCTATGCTTAAGATCGATCTCCGCGAGCATTTTTCAAAAAAGACTGAAAGTATTAAATCTCTGAGCCCTTCTGCCCAACTTGTTTTTATTTACCTGATCTTGAATGATTTTGATCTGAAGATCCCTGCTCAGAAGCTTGCGCTTTTGTTGAATACAAGCGTAATGACTATAAACAGAGCGTTCAAAGAAATGAAAACTGCGGGAATATGCGGGATCGAAAAGAAAGGCAAAGAAAACAATTATTCATTCATTGCCGGCAGAAAGGAAATTATTCAGAAAGCATTACCTTTTTTAAGATCGCCGATATCAGGTGAATTCTGGATAGATAGAATCCCGAATGATATAGAATTTTACAGATCCGGCCTTGATGCGCTGTCTGAAATATCGCAAATAGCAAAAGGAAAAAATATTGAAGCTGCGATCTCAAAAGAAGAATTTAAAAAATTGAAGAGCATTTTAGGATCAACTGAGTATGAACCCGGACAAGGCTGTAAATTAGAAATATGGAGCTATCCTCCCGGAAATCTTGCAAAAAACGGCATAGTGGATCAGCTATCGCTTTATTTGTGCCTGAAAGATACAGGTGATGAGAGGATCAAAAGCGAAATCGATAAGATATATAAAGGATTATTAAAGTGATCAGAGGCATTGATCGATTCAGGGAAAGTTTTGAAAGTTTCAGCGACTATTACGTGATTATCGGCGGTACAGCCTGTGACGCACTCATGGATGAGGCAGGTATTGATTTTAGAGCGACTAAAGACATCGATATTGTTCTCCTGATCGAAGAAATTAATGCTGATTTTGCTAAGCGTATATGGGATTTCATTAAAGCAGGGAATTATCAGAATATTGAAAAAAGCATCGAATCAAAACAATATTACAGATTTATGAAACCTGATAAAGATGATTTTCCATACATGATAGAATTGTTTACCCGTAAACCTGATCTGATGCAAAAAAGTATCGATTCAAAGTTCACCCCGCTACATTTTGGTAATTATATCTCAAGCTTATCAGCCATACTTCTTGATGAAGATTACTATAATTTATTGAAATCAAACAAGATTGTAATAGAAGGGATCTCTGTCGCGGGAACTGAGAGCCTTATACTTCTTAAGGCAAAAGCTTTTATTGATCTATCAAAAAGGAAAGAAGAAGGTGATCCTATCGATTCGAAAGACATTAAAAAGCACAGGAATGATGTTTTAAGACTGTCGCAGCTTTTGAGTCAAGATCAAAGAATAAGTATAACGCATAAATTAAAGTCAGATTTCGAAGAATTTATTGATGCTGAGTTATCCGATGATAACTACATTGATCTAAAACAGTTAGGAATAAAAAATGTTACGCTTAAGGATGTAATATCCAGGCTTAAAATAACTTTTGGGATAGAATGATCGGTTGTTATATTGCTCTTGTGAATCGTAAAAGAGTAATTTAACGGGAGAAAGTGAAATGGGAAAAGAGATGAAGAACAATAAGAAGCTGCCCGACAATCAGATCACGGTATATGAAACCTCTGACGGGAAAATAAACTGTTTGCATTTGAACTGCCAGTTATTTATATTACACATTAAGGAACAAAAAGACCCAATTAGTTAGTCTTTTATTTATTGGAGGTGTAATGGGCGACAGAGTATATATATCAAAGAACATGAATTCAGATCAGATCAGTTTTATTCAGTTGCTGAAAGAAAACGAGATCGAATATTTTACGATTGACGATATTCAGGACAGGATTGGTCAGAATTATGAAAACATAAATGAAGTTTTGGAAAATCTGGTCAAGAAAAAATTTCTGGTAAGGCTGCAGAGAAAATATTATGCGGATATCAATTTTAACAATTCAAATGTAATAGGAACTTTTATCTGCAAAAACAGCGCAGTCGGTTACTGGTCGGCATTAAGTCATTACGGATTGACGGAGAGATTTCCAAATACTGTCTATATTCAGACAATAAACAAAAAATCAGATAAATCAATACTCGGTGTAAGTTACAAATTCATTAATATTAAGCCGGAAAAACGAGCAGGAATTACGAAAGCGGGTTACGGTAACAACCAGTTTTTCATTACCGATATTGAGAAAACACTAACCGACTGCTTTGATCTGCCAAAAAATTCAGGGGGATTTGATATTCTTATACCTGCTTTTCAAAGAGCCGATATGAACGCTGAGAAACTAATAGAATACGCAAAACTGATAAATAATATCGCGGCAACAAAAAGAATGGGCTTTCTGGCAGAATTATTCAATAAAGAAAAGCTGAAAAAATTTATAACTTATGCGAAATCGATCGTAAATGAAAGATATAATGTAATTGATCCAAGCGGAAATGATGAGGGAGAATTTGATAACAATTGGAGATTGAGGCTGAATGTGAGTAAAGAAAAAATTCTTAATATAATTAATGCAGAGTATTAGGATGATACTCAAAAAAGAGATTCAGAATAAATCGGTCGAATGGGGCGTTCCTCCTGATATTGTAGATAAAGATTGGGTTTTAGGTCATTTTCTATCAGCAATGTTTTCTTTAGAAAAGTTTAGGAACGAATTAATATTTAAAGGCGGTACGGCTTTACGAAAATGCTATTTCGCCGATTATCGTTTCTCTGAAGATCTGGATTTCACTTCAATTGCTCCAGATTATGTAATTTCTGTGAGGGAAATTGACGAAATTATTCAGACTGCACATAGAAATTCAGGAGTTCTGTTCCATATAGCTAACTTTAAGGAATTGAAATTTGATGATAAATTAACAGGCTACGAGATCAAGCTGAAATACTGGGGCGCGAATCATCCCAAAAACCAGGAACCGCCTGAAATAAATAGGTGGGTAAGCGGAATCAAAGTTGAAATAATACTATACGAGCAAATTGTCTTTAAACCTGTTATGAAAAAAATAATTCATCCGTATTCAGATGTCTCCCTATTCAACGATCGTCTAATTCCATGCTATGATCTTAAAGAAGTGATGTCTGAGAAACTTAGAGCTTTGATACAAAGATCATATACTGCTCCGAGAGACTTTTATGACATTTATTCATTAAACGATTTTTTTGAAGTTTCTGAATGGAAAATGATAAGATCTTCATTTGAGCAAAAAACCAGATTTAAAGGTTACGATCCTGAGAGCATTAAGATGATTTTTAGCGAAACAAACTTAAAAAGTGTAAAAAACGCATGGGACAACAGTATAAAACATCAGATCGCACGATCAGATTTTCCTGATATTGAAATTGTCTTGAGCAAGGTTAGAAACATTATAGAAAAACATATTGTTTAGTGTAAAAAGGAATGGGAAAAGAGATGAGTAGTGAAATGAAAGCGGAAAGCAGAATAGCGATCTTTAACTGAATTAGGCAAAGCTTTTAAGGGGGGGGACAATTTGCCCCCCCCTTGGAATCGAATTCGAGACTACCGGCTCGACGGTAAATATTAAGTTTTATTATGTCTTTGCCACTAACTAGGTTGATCTACATATATTCATAAATATTAACACTTACTTCGCCATCTTCATCTAAAGCTACATACAGTTTGTCACCATAGAAGTAAAAAATATCTTTCATTATTACTGTTTCATTGAATATCACATTGCCTTTAAATCTGTAATCATTTATAAATACTCCGTCTTTGAAAATGCTGAACTCCGTATATCCGCCTGCAACACTTTCATCTGTTTTAGCTTTTTTTACCCAGACCCTTCCCGTTTTATCACAATAAATATCTTCAATAGCCTTGTTATATGCTCTCGACAATACATTTTCTTTTGTACCGTCGCTGTTCCGGACAATACCTTTAAATATTTCAAGTCTGTCTTTTGAAACTTCTGACCGCTTATAATTCATTCTGACTGCCTGGACCTGCTTACCTGAAAGATCATAAACTTTATACCTGAACATATCTTCACTTACTACGGCTGTAATTATATTATTATCAGAAAAACAAACCGGCGTAAATATATCTGCAGGATTAATTTGAGGATTATTTGTATCAAGTTCCATACTTCTCTTATCTATAGAAAATATCTCATTATATCTAGAATCATACATCTGGACTTCTACGGTAAAATACACGATCCCGTCTATCATGTTGGGAGCCATTTTGAGTGCAAGGTTTTTTTCATTGTTAACCTGCTCCAGAAACATCGGCTGTTTGTCTCTCGGGAAAACCTTTGTGCCCAGAAAATCACCGTCCGAATTGAATTTCACCCTTTCATAAGATGCCTGGTCGAATACATATACCGTATCATTAAAAATACTCATATCTCCCATAAATTCAAATTCTCCCGGGCCGCTTCCCTGCCTTCCAAAGCTTTTTATGAACTTACCGTCAGAATTAAATTTTTTGACAGTGAATGACTGACCGTCCGATATGAAAATATTCCCTTTTGAGTCGGTAACAAGATCCGATACTTTTGTAAATATTCTGTCAGCGCTCTCATCACCGCTGCCGCCTTTTATAGTGGTTACAAGCTTTAGATCAGGTGTGAAATCCTTTTCTGCCGGAACTCCCGAATTACTGAAATTCTGAATGCCGTCTTTTTCTTCTACCGCATAAGTACTGTCTTTTGTACAGCTTGTAATTGCGATGACGAGAACCATTAGGGCGATGTAATACTTTTTCATTGCTGACTCCTTTTGTTATTATACCCCTTTGACCCGACAGGAGCATAAAGGTTGTCATAGATAAAAAAAAATCATTTCTTCCCGAACCCGTTAAACCTTGCATTGTAACGCAGATTTATTTAAATTTCAAAACATGGAACTCTCGACAACAGACATATCGCAGGTAAAGGATGTGGGACCGGTGCGCAAAAAGGCACTGAACGCCGCGGGCATTATGACGGTCGAAGACCTGCTCTATTATTTTCCCCGCAGATGGCTCGACAGAAAAACGATCAACAATATATCTGACATTCTGATGGGCGCAAAAGAAATGACATTTTCCGCTCAGCTCATCAAGACCAAGGCTTTTCCCGCAAAGAACGGACTGACCAGACTAAATGCCGCGTTTTCTGACGGAACGGGAATGATCACCTGCGTATGGTTCCAGGGCGGCGAATATATTTCGAAAATACTCGTCGAGGGCGAAGACTACATACTTTCAGGCACTCCAAAATACTTCCGCGGCTGGCAGATCGACC
>JAQVNT010000118.1 GCA_028702975.1 Candidatus Delongbacteria bacterium | reverse complement strand
GTAAAAAGGAGAGAAAGTGAAAAAAGGGAATATCGAAGTACAGGGGAGAGAGATCAGGTTAATATCTGAATCAGTAGGAGATTATATCTCGCTGACTGATATTGCTAAATATCGTAATTCTAATGAGCCTTTTGCGGTAATTAACAATTGGATCAGAAACCGCAGTACTATAGAATTTATAGGCTTATGGGAAAGGTTGAACAACAGGGATTTTAAACCTCTCGAATTCGAGAGGTTTAAAATTGAATCAGGTTCGAATTATTTTGTGCTGTCACCTCAAAGATGGATCGAGGCAACAAACGCTACAGGTATCATCTCCCGGTCAGGGAGATACGGAGGTACCTTTGCACACAAAGATATTGCTTTTGAATTTGCTTCATGGATAAGCCCGGAATTCAAACTTTACTTAATAACAGAATTCCAGCGTTTAAAAGAACTTGAGAACGACCGGCTGAATCTTGAATGGAATGTTCAGCGGACTATCTCCAAGATCAATTACAGAATACACACAGATGCGATAAAAGATAATCTGATCCCCCCGGAGGTTTCAAAGTATCAGGTTCAATTCATATACGCGAACGAGGCGGATGTCCTGAATGTGGCGCTCTTCGGTATAACCGCAAAAGAATGGAGAGAGTCAAATCCTGATAAAATAGGAAACATAAGGGACGAAGCAAGTTTGGAGCAGCTTGTGGTACTTTCAAATATGGAGAGTATAAATTCTGTACTGATTAAGCAGGATGTTCAACAGTCTGAAAGACTTATAAAGCTGAATGAAATTGCTGTTTCACAGATGAGATCACTGATGTCGAGCAGAAGTATGAAGAAACTGATAAACTAATTCATATTCATAAAATTAAAAAGGCATGTATGTTTAACGCCTAAATTTGTAATTCTTACCGTATTAGTCTCGTAGTTGGGTTGCACCATAATCACGGCAGATTCCCGACCAGGATGGAGAAATTCACTCCGCCGTAAATTTTATCCGGATTTATATCGGCAAAGAGCGTCACACTGAATCCTATAAACTTCAATACATTTATATCAAGCTGAACTTCCAGAGGTATTCCGACAGTCTCGAAAGTAATTTCTTCGTAATAATCATTTAACATGTCGCTGCCCAGAAGATCACCTTTATAAATTCCGCCCGTATAGCTTATTCCCGCAAGATATGATACGCTCACTTTGCCTTTAGTCGAATGGCCGCCGTAAAGCAGTCCAAGCTCCCAGACTTCATCATCAGGTCTCGGTCCTAAAATAACTAATTCTCTCGCAAGAATGCCTCTGAACTTAAAGATCCGGTCATTCTTTGAGTAATTTAGAGAAGCATTGATGTTGATAAGTCTGCCGTCAGCTGTGCCTAAAGCTCCTATTCCTCCTCCGAACCAGATATGATATGGTAATTCTTTATTGCCTTCTTTGAAATTAATCGCGTTCAAACACGATGCGGTGAAGATCAGGAACATCAGGGAATACTTCATTTTTACCTCAGCTTTGCAGTCGAATTATACTGTCTGATAATTTAGGGATAAATAATACTTTTTGCAACGGATAAAACCAGTTGTACGATTTCTTCGTACACTTCAATTAAGATTATTCTTGTTCTGAATTGAGAAAAATGTTATATTTTAAATGTCGAATTTAATGAGAAGGAGGGTGAACCGATTTTTAAAATAGATCCTTTAAGATAGGAGAAATTTATGGAAAAAATAATACAGGCAATACCTTTAGATGATTATAGAATTCAAATACTGACTAGCAGCGGTATTTCCGGAATTTTCGATGTCAAACCATATCTTAAGGGAAGGTTTTTCAGTGAACTGCTCGACGAATCATATTTTAAGAGTGTTAAACCCATGCATTATGGAATAGCATGGCCGCACGAGCAGGATTTCAGCTCCGATACGATTATTTGGGATATTCAAAATTCAGTTTTAGAGGCAAGCTTGAAGCGTGAAATGGGTACCAGAGTAGCCGAAGACAAAGCAGATTACAATTCAAAATAAGACTTTTTGCAAATGTTACATGATGTTTCAAGTTTCTCGATCTCATGGGAAGTAATATAAGAAAAAAATGTAAAAAAATGTTGTGGAAATATTGATATAATGGCTATATATTAAAGTTAAACTTTGGATAAGGATTAAATTATGAATATTGAAATTCGTAAGTTGGTGCCAGAGCTATTAGATGATTATCTGCACTTTTTTGATACGACACCACACTCCACAAATAAAGACGAACATAGATGTTATTGTGTATGCTGGTGTAACGATAATTATGAAGACAAAGACTTTTCTACTGCGGAGAAAAGAAGAGATATAGCAATTCAATATATCAATGGAAATAATATTCAAGGATATCTTGCATATTATGACAACAAGGTCGTTGGGTGGTGCAATGCAAACACGAAATCAGATTGTTTCGAATGCTGTTCTTGGCAAATGTTTATGAAGTCAGTCCATAAAGACGAATCTTTACCCGATCTAAAAATTAAATCTGTATTCTGCTTTGCAATTGCACCGAATATGAGGGGTAAAGGTATTGCAGGATTACTATTAAACCGTGTCTGCGAAGATGCGCAAAAAGAAGGTTTTGATTTTTTGGAAGCTTATCCGAACAAAGAATTTATAGACACAGAAGAAGACTTTATGGGACCTGTAAAATTGTATGAGAAATTAGGTTTTTCTATTTGCTACGAAGCTGATAAAAAACTTGTTATGCGGAAAAAGCTAAAATAACTACGCTAAATTTATAAGATACGATCAGATGCCTGAAATGGTCGAGCAAGAAGCTCTAATATAACACTTTTTGCAACGAATTTTTTTAAAGCTGCGGCTTCATAATATTGAACCGGTAACTGATCTTAACATCATCCTTGAGCATTGAAGATACCGGACAATAGCTGCCCATCATACCTATCACTTTATTCAGATCCGCCTCAGTCACATCGCCGGAAACGATATTCAGTTCCAGAGTAATATCTTTAAAACCCGTGGGATGCTGCTCTTTCCTCACCCCGACCGCAGAAATATCAAATGCCGACATCGTTCTGTTCATCCTCCGAAGGAAAATAAGCATGGCGCTGCCTACGCATGAAGAAAGACTGAGCAGAAACAACTCAAGGGAAGTATAGCCCAGATCATCACCCAAAGGCGGAATATAATCTATGGAAACCGGATCTCTGCCGTCCGTCAGTCCCTTAAAATGAAGCTTATCATTCACAAGGCAGATCGAAGTTCTCAGCACTTTTGATTTATTTATTTTGTCCGTCATAAAATCTCCAAGTCTAACTTAAGCACTAATTTAAGAAATATTTTTCAGATATTCTATATTTAACTGAATTATTTATAAGAGCCTTATTATTGAAGATTTGATTTAGACAGAAAATCAAACAGATTTATATGTTTTATGCCGGACTTTCTTTTAAATACTACCGGATCCATTGAAATAACATACTTCGGATGGTTGTCTCTAATAGACTCAAGGGCTGAAAACTCTCTTTCTGCAGTTTCGGGATTTTGCATTATATACGATACCTGAATATAGATTTTTTCTTCTTCCTTTTCCGCTATAAAATCAATTTCTTTGTCTCCTATTCTGCCGAATGATACTTTGTAATCCCTTCTGTAAAGTTCAAGGCAGACTATGTTCTCCAATATTCCGCTGATATCTTCATCTCTGAATCCGAGAACAGCGTGTCTTAAACCGAGGTCGCCGGTGTAATATTTTGCGTTAGTGTCAAGGTATTCTTTTCCTTTTAAGTCGTATTGCCTGATCTTATGTGTGATCATTACATCATTCAGGTTGTGTATAAGGCTCAGAATAGTCGGAACGCTGGTTTTTACCTGCTGGTTCTTCATATATTTTACGACGTTGCTTGCGTTGAACTGATTACCTATGTTATCGAAAACAAAGCTCACAACATCCTGATATTCCTTACTTTAAATTTCCGACAAAACAACGAAGATTTAAGTTGTACTTTAAATATTTGCAAGTTTTTAATTAATTTAAAATGTAGAATGAGTTTTACTAAATTCCCAACCGATAACTAACCGAGTTCCCTGTAAACCGGAATCCCATGAGCTTAGTGATCTTGAGGATCGGATAGTTATTATTGTTCACTGCAGTTCTTATTCCTTTGAGTATCTCGGGATGGTCCTTCAACAGCTTCTTTAACATTGCCGCTTTCAGATACTTGCACAGTCCCAGATTTCTATACTCAGGTACAATTCCGCTTATCCCTTGACCGGCATAGCCCGAACCTTTTGTGTAAAAACTTACATTGGTAAGCCCGATCATCCTGTTACTTTTTTTTTCGATCAGTACGTAGAAGTAATTGATCCCATTATGTTTTGCCGCATAATCTAATGTTTCGGTTATAAAACTTCTGTCGGATATATCGTAATAATTATCTTCATTGGGTATGTCCATATCAGCCAATTTCCACAAATCCAGAAGTTCCTGCGCTTGTTTTTTGTTTTTCGGTAATCCTTTAAATAACCTCAAAGTCAGACCCGCATTGTTTTTTCTGCCGTCTTTATACCACTGATCTATATTTTCCCATATAATATCTGCCACAGCGAGCTTGAACGAAAGACTGTCATTCGCCACTTTACCCGAAAGACTTTTTACCAATTCGGCATATTTATAACCCGAAACCTGAAAATAAACCGGTTCATCTTTAAGTTTGAAATCCGCTATGACTTTTTTGATCACACTCACCATTTTAGGCGGAATATCATAAAGCAAACTGCCGAAGAGAACATCGAGCCTCGCATTATAAAATGAATATTTTGCCAGTCTGACCAGCTGAATAACAGCGACAAATTTATCACCTTCCGAAATAATAACCATCCTTCCCTTACCATCAAACACGGTCGGCAGAGTTTCTTTCAGTCTGGAAAACGATAAGAAAGGCGTTTGGGCGTTAACCCTTTCGTCGAGCAGCAACCTGAAGTCATAATATTTCTTCCATTGAGCTTCCGACAGATCCGAATACTTATTTACCGTAATAGTTTTGAACATTAGAGTGTTCCTATCATAATATTATTTATGGCATTACAAAGTTTTTCAATATTTTGCTCTGAATCATCGCCGGATGTATCTAAAACGATCGCATTTGAACTCTCCTCAGACCATTTTCTAAGCAGATTACACCAGTTTATCATATCGTCACTAAATAATTCAGGTTGTTTACGCTGCTGCAATCTTTTCTGCATAGTCTGAGCATCACACCAAAGGCAAACAATAAAAGATTCTTTCAGGTTGGCTATTTCATACGCTTCGTTAACAAATTGTGGTCGAGTCTGGCCTTCAAAAAGAACCCATTCAGCACTTATATTCTCCGAAACAATTCTATTCATCCACTCAATGGTTTTTTGTAGTTGCCATTCCTCACCGGAACCATACTCTTTTATCATGTCCTCATAAGCAGGCACACCTATCGTATCGAATTGGTAATAAGGTATTGAGCTGTATTTATGATGATAAGCCTGGGAAAGAAATGACT
>JAQVNT010000117.1 GCA_028702975.1 Candidatus Delongbacteria bacterium | reverse complement strand
ATTATCACCGTTGACCACGGACCGTAGTCTCTGGTCCAGTATGAATCGCTGGGCTCCAGAACGAACTCGCATTTTGAAGTGTCTATTCCTGCAGCAATATAAGTGTTCTCGACCGTTCTTTTCTGGCTGCTCGTACAAATTGTATATACATCTGTGACTTCAGATAATTGCTTTATGAAAGCTACAGGTATTCCGAAAGAATACCTTACAAGCACACCCTGCATCCTTTCGAACTCTGCTGTCTGACGGACCGGCCCTGTAGGAGGAGAAGTCGCCACAAAATCCTTTCCAATATCATCCAGCCTTCCAAGCTCTTCGGGAGTCAGCCAGTGAGGCATCGACTCAGGGTTATTCTTGAACCACTCTTCTGTCCTTCGGACGAGTTCATCATCTACTTTTGTCTGAGCAAAGGATGCAAAGACAGTAAAAAGCACAAACAGGAGTAACAGCTTTTTCATTTCATTTCCCCATATTTAAGTTTAATCAATTCCAAATATATTCGCGCAGCTTTTTCCACAAATTCAATTCTGTCCAGTGCCTCGTCCATATCTTTTCCGTGACTAAAACACCCGTGTTTATCCAAAAGAACAATGTCTCTCTTTTTTATCTGTTCGCATATTGCCGATGCAAGCTTTTCCGAACCGGGTTCCATCTCAGCTATGACACCTGCACCATTCGGCAAAAGCAACTTTGATTCAAGCAATATCTCCGGAAACATTTCGTTCAGAGCCTCCGGGTCTTTGAATTTCTGAGATCTCAGAAGAGTAATAATACTGTCCGGATGGCAGTGTATGATCGCATTATCGTTTTTATTTCCCCTGCAAAGTTCTTCATGTATCATTAAGTGTGCGATAAGTTCAGACGAAGGTTTGTCGCTAAAATCAGGGTGGAAATAATAAAAATTTCCGCTTTCGTCAATTGAAACGAGAGAGAACATTTTAATTTCATCTCCTGAAGCGATCTGTCTCATTCTGCTCCCGGAAGATGTTATCAGAACCGATCTTCCCTTAAGGTTGGGAAATTTCTTATGCAGTTGAATTTTACCTGATCTGTCAAAATCTGTCTTTTCATTTATACATATGCTCATGTTGCCCGCATAAGCCTCAGCCCATCGGTGATCATATATAATGCCGGCTGTCTCTTTCATCTTTTCCAAATATTTACCGGCTTTATCCATCCCATCTCTCTTTAGTACGGTTAGAATATAACTATGCTTTCCAATTTTGTCTATATTAAAAATCATAATATTTTTCTTTGCTTTCCGCCTTGCAATATATTAGATTTAGCTACTGAATTTGTATCAATAAAAATCTGGAGTAAAAAAATGATTCTAAGAAAAACAATGGTCGCATGCAGAAAGGATTCGGTCGCCGAACTGATACCGGTAATGAGCGCAGTATTGGGAATAGCCGCATTATCGCAGATCATAATCCCTCTATATCCGGTTCCGTTTACTGGACAGACACTGGGGATCCTTTTGAGTGCGGGGATCCTGGGAAGAAAGAAAGGCATGCTTGCGGTGCTTTCTTACATACTGCTCGGAACAATGGGAATGCCTTTTTTTGCCGGAGGTAATTTTGGTCTTGCCAGACTTGCGGGGCCTACCGGAGGATATCTTACGGGGTTTATAGCAGCATCTTTTATTGTGGGCTATCTGAGCGACAAAGGATATTTTAAAAATTTCACAATGTCAGTTATATGCATGACCGCAGGAAATCTGGTGATATATATTTCAGGTGTAATATGGCTGTCAGAATTTATAAGAACCAGTGACCTTCTGGCGACGGGAGTTTATCCTTTCATCCCGGGAGACATGATAAAGATCGTTATAGCTGCTTCGCTGGTCCCTGCTGCGAGGAAGTATCTGAAATAAAAAAGGCGGTCAGACCGCCTTTTTTCAACTCCATTCAACATTCTCTTTTATAACCTTGGCAGGAACTCCCGCCACGAAACATTTTTCGGGAATATCCCTTGTAACTACAGCCCCCGCGGCTATTATTGCCCCGTCACCGACAGTCACGCCTGTAAGTATCATGGCCCTCGTTCCGATACCTACATGTTCTCCAATTATGATCGGTCTTAAATTTTCCTGCTCCATCCCCTTGATCGTATGCTGGTTTGAATCGCTGATCGCGACACCTTTGGATATCGCAACATATTGGCCGATCTTAATATTCCTGTAGCATGATATATCAACATTCTCCGCCGCATATCCGCTGCCTATTTCCAGAACTCCCCCGCTGGCGATATTTATCACTCCCCCCGTGTGAAAGCTGAATATACCGTTAATTATAAGCTCTCCGCCTTCATCGATCTTCAGGTTGGTATTATTGAAGTGGCTCCTCTCGAATGATGTTCCGAGATGCAGCTTAGCTTTGTCTCCCAGGATCGTTATTTTACCCTTTTTTGCTTTCCCTATCTTTGTTCTGGGATACACGAGTATCTTGAATCTGGGAAAATAACCCTGCTTGAAATTTAAATAAACTGTCTTGATAAGACTGAGCCGTTTGTATCCGAAGAACATTCCCGACAGTCTTGATATTATATTTTCATTATGCATGAATTTTCCTTATTCTTGATCGGGCAATATAACAACAGGAGCGGAAACTTACAACAAAAAAAAGGGAGTTCATATTGAACTCCCCATAAAATTTATACTTCAACGACCCACCCGTCCGGGCCTTTGATATCTCCGTACTGGATACCTGTGAGGGTATCGTAGAGTTTTCTTGTAACCGGACCGACTTCTGTTTCTGAATGGAATACATGGTATTTCCCTTTGTGCATGATCCCGCCTATCGGTGATATGACGGCCGCAGTACCGCAGGCTCCCGCCTCTTTGAACTCGTCCAGTTTATCGACCAGCACATCTCTTTCTTCGGTTTTCATTCCGAGAAATTCTTTTGCCACATGGAGCAGTGAATACTTGGTGATCGAAGGAAGGATGGACGGAGATTTTGGAGTAACGAATACATTGTCGTGAGTGATACCGAAGAAATTCGCGGCTCCGACTTCCTCTATTTTGGTGTGTGTAGTGGGATCGAGGTATATACAATCCGCATAACCTGCTTTGACTGCGATCTCGTGCGGGAGCAGGCTCCCGGTATAGTTGCCGCCGACCTTTGCGGCGCCCGTGCCGTTCGGAGCGGCCCTGTCGTATTCTGATGTGATGAAGCTGACAGGAGCGAGTCCCCCTTTGAAATACGGGCCGACAGGTGAGCAGAAAACAGAAAAAATGTATTCGGGCGCCGGTCTGACACCCAGATTGTCTCCCACGCCGATCATGAACGGCCTCAAGTAAAGGCTGGCGCCCATTCCGTACGGCGGCACGAACTTCATGTTCGCTCTTACCACCTGCCTGCAGGCGTCAACGAACCGCTCCGCCGGGAATTCTGTCATAAGCACGCGCTGACAGCTTTTTACCATCCTCTTCGCGTTCTCGTCGGGTCTGAAAAGAAGTACTCTTCCGTCCTTTGCCGTGTATGCCTTCATTCCCTCAAAGCAGCACTGTCCGTAATGGAATACTGTTGAAGATTCGCTTATAGTGATCTGATTATCCTCCACAAGCTTCCCTTCGTCCCATTTACCGTCTTTCCAGTGCGAAATGAATCTTTTATCTGTTTTAATATAGGAAAATCCCAGTTTACCCCATTCAATATCCGCTTTTTCCATACTTAACTCCTCCGAAAAATTATTTTTTATCCATCATGTCCTTTATAGCCTTTCCGAGTCTTTTTACTCCTTCTACTATCTCTTCTTTCGATGCGTAGGAGAAATTTATCCTCATTGTGTTTTTACCGCTCTCATCGCAGTGAAAAACTTTACCGATAACGAAAGCCACATTATTCTCGACCGCCGTCAAAAACAGTTCTTCGGCATCCATCCAATCAGGCAGAGTTACGAAAAGGAAAAGTCCGCCTTCCGGGTTTGTCCATGATACACCCTCGGGCAAATAGTCTTCGAACGCTTTCATCATCACATCTTTCTTCTCTTTGTACAATGAGATTATATTCTGAAGATTTTTGTCGAAATAACCTTTCTCGATATATCTTGCGGCAATTTTCTGAACGAATGATGAAGTACAAAGATCGACCGACTGTTTTGACATCACTATCTTATCAAGTATTTTTTCATTACCTATTATCCATCCTATCCTGAATCCCGGAACGAATATCTTCGAGAATGTTCCCAGAAGCAGCACCCTGCCTTCGTCTGCAAGCTGGAATATCGTTTTCTGCGGTTCGCCTTCGAACCTGAGTTCCCTGTAAGGGCTGTCTTCGATTATAAGCACATCGTATTTTTTACATATTTCTATTATCTCAAGCCTTCGCCATTCAGGCATAGTTACACCTGCGGGATTCTGAAAATCAGGAATAATGTAAACGAATTTGGGTTTTTCTCCGATGTCGTGAAGAAGTTTTAGTTCTTCCTCAAGCTTTTTCGAGCTCATGCCGTACTGATCGTGCTTAACACCTATCATCGTCGCGCCGTAATTATGGAAAGACTGTATCCCTCCAAGATACGAAGGAAGTCCGACTATTATTTTATCGCCCGGATCGATGAAAACTTTTGGAATAAGGTCAAGCGCCTGTTGAGAAGAAGTAACGATTATAAGATTGTCCTGAGTGATCTTCAGACCCTGAGCAGCATATCTTTGAGCAAGGATCTTTCTCAGATTCGGATCTCCTTCGGTCGTCGAATACTGAAGCGCTGCCGGTCCGTCATTTTCAAGGACCTCGCACGATATTTCTTTCAGCTGTTCTATCGGAAATGTTAAAGGTGAAGGCAGTCCGCCTGCAAAAGAAATAAGGCCGGGCTTGCTTGTCAGCTTCAGAAGTTCTCTGATAGCGGATTTTTTCATCCTTCTCGAGCTTTCTGATAACAGTTGTTCAAAATCTTTTACCATCTTTAAACTCCGCGTTTTATTAATCTCAGCTTATAAGAAAGGAACCAACTTGAGCAAAGTCAAATTAATTTTTTACTTTAAAAATATTTCGTTTGAGAGTTCTATAAAATCTGACACGCTTAAATTTTCAGGTCTTTTGGTGACTTCGACCGATCTTACAGCCGACATATCCGCCACAAAGGGTTTCAAAGTATTCCTTAACATCTTTCTCCTGTTGAGAAAGGTCGTTTTTACGATCGAACGAAAAAGTTTGTAGTCCTTAACTTTGTCAAGATTACCGTTACCCGTACCGAAATTTAATCTGATCATTGAGGAAACTATCTTGGGCTTGGGGAAGAAAGCTTCGGGAGGTATGTCGAATAATATTTCAGGTTCACAGAAAAAGCGGGTGAAGATGCTCAGTACTCCATAACTTTTCGTGCTGACTTTAGCTACGATCCTTTCGGCTACTTCTTTCTGTATCATTATTGTCAAAGACTGTATCTTCCTCGAAGTTTTATTCAGCTCAGAAGCTAGCTCCATCACCTTAAAAATGATCGGGCTTGTGACATGGTAAGGCAGGTTACCGACGATCTTGACATTATCCTCGCTTATGTTTTTCTCAAAGTCGAATTTTAAAAAATCTTCGTTGAATAGATCGATATTTTCTTCGCCGATCTTCTCGTTCAGGCCTTCTATCAGCCTCTGATCTATCTCGACC
>JAQVNT010000116.1 GCA_028702975.1 Candidatus Delongbacteria bacterium | reverse complement strand
CGGAAACTCTATTCGAAGTCAAAGACGCATCTAACAACAAAGTTCTTGATATCTCAACAGACGGATTAAGGGTGATGAACCAGGGTGATACACTGATGGTTATCAGCTCAAATGAGATCAAGGCAAATTTAAGCAATTCGAAAGGTCTTTCGCGATCATTCAGTGTTACTACCACTTCGTCAGTTAAAGGCAGTGAAACGAAGAGTTCTGGAATTGATCTGATGCGCTTAACAGGGGACAGCACAAGATTCTGGATAAGCGACACAGGATCAGGTTTTGGAGTGTCAAGCCTGACAGCAGCAAAGGAGAAAAGTGTAGCTACGGATTTCTTAAAAGTATCTAACTTAAATACAGAAATGCGGGAAGGTACCGCGGGAAATAGGTACACCGATTTCAGCCCTGTCAATTTATTTCTTGGGCTTAATGCGGGGTTGAATACTGTTTCGCAATTAGATATTTATGAACAAATTTATGACGGCAGTTATAATGTGTTTATAGGCAATAACGCGGGACTGTCTAACTCAAGCGGATGGTCGAATATATTCATAGGTGATAAAGCAGGTTATAACAATTCAGATGCTTACCAAAATATATATGTCGGAGAGAATTCTGGCTATAACTCAAATGGAACTAGGAATACTTTTATAGGCTATAAAAGTGGATATGAGAATACAACCGGAAGTAGCAACTCATTCTTCGGCGACGGTGTAGCATCGGATAATACAACAGGAAGCAACAATAGTTATTTCGGGAATGGAGCAGGATTAAGTAACACAACGGGAAATTACAACACTATTATGGGGGCGAATGCAGGCCGAGGCATAACCGGATCAACTGGTAACAGCAACAACTGCTTGTTCGGATATTATTCGGGAGGGTTACACAGGACAGGAGATAACAATGTGATGATCGGAAATTATTCCGGTTACAATAACAGTTCAGGCGGAGGCAATGTATTTCTTGGATATAACGCAGGCTATAACGAAACAGGCTCAAATAAACTATACATTGACAACTCAAGTACTACAAGTCCTTTGATCTTTGGCGATTTCAATTACAATAGGGTTGTTATTAAAGGAAATGCAGCAGATAATCCATCTAATTTTACTTTTTATGTAAACGGAACAGCAGGTGGAGATTACGCATGGAACAGTTTGAGCGATAAGAGACTGAAGAAGAATATAGTTACTATTGACAGCCCAATCAATATCGTGAGTAACCTAAGAGGTGTTTACTATGAATGGAATGATCCGGATACTCATGAAAAAGGTCGCAGGATAGGGTTTATTGCCCAGGAAACTTCAAAAGTATTACCGGAAGTTGTGGATGAATCGGGCGAATATTTTTCAATGCAGTATGCACCGATCACTGCATTGTTGGTCGAAGCTGTAAAAGAACAGCAAAAGGGAATTGAGGCCTTAAGCAAAACCAACACGGAACTAGAAAATGAAATAACCGAATTAAGAAGAGAACTTTCAGAAATAAAGAAAATTTTGAATAAAAAATAAGGAGGACAGCATGAAAAGGCTGTTTTCAATGAGTTTGGTAATTTTTACGGCATTTCTTTGGAGTGAAACTCTGTTCGAGGTTAAAGACGCTTCGAATAATAAGGTGCTCGATATTTCCACAGATGGACTTCGTGTTCTCAACGGCGGTGACACTCTGATGGTGATAAGCACGGACGGGATCAGGGCTTATATTCAGAATGATGCCACTAAAGGATTGTCAAGATCTTTTAGCGTGACAACTACTTCTTCAGTGAAAAGTAATGAAACAAAAGGGCAAAATAAAGTTTTCGAGATCGCGACGGATAATGGGGCCACTTTCTACAATCCATCAGACAATGCTGATGAGATCTTCAGCATCAGTAAATCCGGTATAACCGCAAATGTGAACCCTGCACTGAACAGAGATTTTGAAGTCAATGATCAGGTAACAGCAGCTAAGGCAGGCGGAGGAAACCTGATGAAAGTGTCCAACAGTGAAAATTTTGAGACAGTTAACGATTCTACTATGCTTTGGTACAAACAGAAGAACGCATTCAGAGTAGGTCATGTACTGATCACCGATCCAAATAATGTCGGACAGGCATCTTTTGCATCTGGTTATCAAAGTCAGGCATCAGGCAAGTACTCTACGGCTATAGGTTATAAGTCCGAAGCTAAAGGAGCGAATTCTTTTGCTGCAGGAGATTCTGTAATTGCCGCGAGTGAAAATAGTTCTGCGATCGGAAACGGCTCTGTGGCATCAGGTTTGAATTCGATAGCAGCTGGTTGTTTTGCGGAAGCCAGAGGAAATAATTCATGTGCTTTTGGAGTTGCCACATACGCAACAGAACAGGCTTCTGTGAGTATTGGCGGAGCGTCCAGAGCTGTGGCCCTGGGAGCAGTAACCTTTGGGATGTTCAATGAAGCCTGGGGGCAATATTCTTCTGCACTGGGAACCTATGCTTATGCGTCGGGGAACTACTCAACGGCTATAGGTTTCGGTTCAAAATCTCTTGCGAATTTCTCGTCTGTAATGGGAGCGTATTCAAAGACTAGGGGAACTTATTCTACGGCCACAGGAAATAACACTACGGCATTGTCACACAATTCTTTTGTTACAGGCAGATATAATAAGATCGAAGGTGATTCGACAATGTGGGTCAGTACTGATCCTCTGTTTGTTGTTGGTAACGGATCATCTTCTTCATCAAGATCAAATGCCTTTGAAGTCAAAAAGAACGGACATACATTTATTGTAGGCAGTCCGACATTAGGATCTTTGATGATAGCACCGTCAGAGGCAACAAGCGGAGACGATTCAGAAATAGTTCTCGCTGAAGATAACGACGGCACCTATAATATGTCCATGAAATACGACGGCGGGGAGAACAGACTTGAATGGTGGGCGGAAGATGATGCCGGAACATACGGACCGCTGATGTATCTGGGATACAGTACAATGGGTTTTTCATCTCTTTCCACATGTTTTATAAGGCCAATATCGGACAATCAATTTGATTTAGGTGCTTCAACATATCGTTGGGACGATATTTATGCTACGAACGGAGTAATTCAAACTTCCGACAAAAGACAAAAATCGGATATTGAGGATATGGGCTATGGTTTAAGTACAGTAATGAAGATGCGTCCGGTTACTTATTTATGGAAAGATAAACCCGAGCGGGGCAGAAAAGTCGGACTGATCGCCCAGGATATGCTTGAAATTTTGCCGGAAGTCGTTGATGTGGGCGAGGATGAGGATAAGACATTAGGAATTAATTATGCGGAATTAACACCTGTTCTGGTCAAAGCTATTCAGGATCAACAGAAAGAGATAGAAAGCCAGAATGAAAGGATAGCCAAACTCGAAAAAGCACTAGAAAAACTTTTGAAATAAATTGATAATTGTGAAGTCCGTCACAGAAAAGTAGTTTGAAATTGTGTAATTTCTGTGTAAATTAATAAAAAAGGGGACTTTTTGAAAAAGTTTCTGATCATACGGAGGGGTTTATGAAGAAAACAATGATAGCGGTATTGCTGTTCATAAGTATTCTGCAGGCCGGTATAACTTTTGGTACAGGCAGCAGGGTGTTTATATATGACGCCAATATTAGTGTGTACGGCAATCTTAAGAATCTTGGAGGGGTGATCACTCCGGTTTCAACGTCAAAATTCACTTTTGTCGGATCGGCGCAGGATACGATCACAAATATAACTACCTTTCCTAATCTGGCAATTTCAAAACCGTCAGGTTCAGTCAGGCTGAACAATGGCTCCGGGAGTTTTACTATAACGGGCAGTATTTCTTTTACCGGAGGTAATGTGATCACCGGTACGAATACTTTTGAGCTCGGGACGACCGCAACCGTAACAGGCGAATCGACAGCCGGCTACATAGTCGGGACCGTGAGAGCTGCACGATCTGTAGGAGCCGGAACTAATACTTTCGGCGGGATCGGTTATTCCATAAATAATACAGGCGCGGATCTCGGAACGGTGACCGTTTACAGATATTCCGGAGAGGGAAACCAAGTTACGATATACGGTTCACCCGGAATATTAAGAAGATGGGCTATTGAAACATCAAACCCTTTTTCGGGCACAAGACAAGTTACTGCAAGCTGGCTTTCCGGTGAAGACAACGGAAATGTTCTCGCGAATTTGAAGGCATGGAAATATGTTGCAGCGAAAGACGGTACTGAAAAAGAGGATAATTTTAAAAACAATATTGTTAAAAGCTTAATCAAAAAAAATGATAAACTTCTCGCAAAGAGTAACGACAAGGAAAGGGCTGATGATTTCACGAGAGACTTTGAATTGGAAGAAGATGAATATGAAATCATAACCGAGGAACAAAAAACTTTAGGATGGGTTGAGATTGACGGAGCGACTTTTAATACCGCGGGTTCACCGAGAACTGCGACATTTTCTATGGATGCAGTTACTTCATTTACTATCAATGATACCAGTAATCTTTTTGCTGATGGAGCGGGAACTGCATCAAATCCATATCAGATCGCTACGCTGGATCAGCTTAATGCCGTAAGATATTATCCTTCTGCATGCTTTATACAGATAGCTGATATTGACGCTTCAGCTACATCTACATGGAACTCCGGATCAGGATGGGAGCCGCTCGGAAGCTCAGGTTCACAATTTACAGGCAACTATAACGGGCAGGGTTATGATATCACAGGATTGTACATTAATAGATCAGCTGCGACTTATGTAGGTTTATTCGGTTATGCGAACGGTGCTACAATATCAAATGTCGAACTTTATAGTGCAAATGTAACCGGCGGCAGCTATACAGGAGGACTGATCGGCTATCAGACAAGCTCTGCTTCAGTTGAAAACTGTTTGTCGGACGGGACTGTTGCAGGAACGAATTATGTGGGCGGACTGGTAGGATATATCAGAGTGGGTTCCTCGATAAATAATTCATTAAGTAAGGGCCAAGTGTCAGCTAATACTTACATCGGAGGGCTGATAGGCAGAATCTATTCCGACTGCGATGTAATGAACAGTTATTCAATGGCAGATGTTATTAGAAACTCAGGTCAGACAAGTGTAATTGTAGGCGGATTTATAGGTCAAAATTATGCAGGAAGTATTATTAATAGTTATTCAACCGGAAGTGTAACCTACGACGCTACGACAAACCCTACAGACAAGGGATTTGCAGGAACTATATATAACGACGGCATTTATTACAATATGACAGGTAACTTCTGGAATACTGAGACCTCAGGACAACTTACTTCAGTTGGAGCGACTGGATTAACAAAAAACCAGATGAGAACGCTTTCAACATTCACAAATGCGACATGGGATTTCCAGGACGAATCTGTAAACGGCGTCGAGGATGTATGGGGGATAAATGCAGTTGAGAACAGCGGATATCCTTTCCTTTCATGGGAGGGAATTACGCACAATCCTTCACCTTTTGCGGGCGGGATCGGTACTTCTGACGAGCCATTCCTCGTATCTAATCTTACACAGCTTGATGCAGTAAGAAATTTCCTCAGCTATAGTTTCCTTCAGACTGCAGATATCGACGCAAGCGAGACTTTGACATGGAATGCCGGAGCAGGCTGGCTGCCGATCGGGACATCTAGTCCTTATTTTACAGGAACCTAC
>JAQVNT010000115.1 GCA_028702975.1 Candidatus Delongbacteria bacterium | reverse complement strand
GGCAAGTCCCATGAACGATCCGGCCTCAATGTGGTCCGGGAGTATCCTGTGCCTTGTGCCGTGAAGCTTCTTTACGCCCTTAATGACGAGCCTGTTAGAGCCGGCTCCCTTTATATCAGCCCCCATGGAAAGGAGCATACTGCACAGATTCTGCACATGCGGCTCGCAGGCGGCATTGTAAATGACGGTCGTCCCGGGCGTCTTCACGGCCAGCATGACCGCGTTCTCCGTCGCCATGACCGACGCTTCGTCAAGCAGGATCTCGGCGCCTTTGAGCTTTCCGGCTTTAAGAACGACCCCTTTTTTACCCTCGGCTATCTTTACGCCGAGCTTTACAAAGGCGAGAAGGTGCGAGTCGATCCTGCGCGCGCCGATCCTGTCTCCGCCCGCGGAGGGGAGAGGCACTTCGCCTTTCCTCAACAATAGCGGCGCGAGGAACAGAAGCGAGCTTCTGATCTTTGACGAAAGTTCCATGTTGAGCCCGCTGCCCTTCAGATCATCCGCCTTAAAGCTGAATGTGTTCTTTTTGAGCTTTTTCACTTTAACGCCCAGATCAGAAGCGATATTTATCATGATGTTCGTGTCTATTATATCCGGTATGTTGTCGATTATGACCTCATCTTCCGTAAGCAGAGTTGCCGCTATAACAGGCAGGGCCTCGTTCTTGTTCCCCGACGCGTAAATATCGCCTTTAAGCTTACGGCCGCCGTTCACTGTAAAATAATCGTTAGCTGGCATGATATCTCCTATACATTTCTTCTCGTTCTGACCCTTCTTTTCACCGACGGGACCACCTTCCTGATCTCTGTCGGGGTTTTCTTGGATTTACTTGATATTCTGTGGAGCGAACGGCTGATCTTGCCGTATTCAAGCACAAGATTGTAATCCGTTACATTACTCAGCATCCGCGACAAAATTTCATTCAGTTTTGCGCTCAGCTCGTATTTTCTCCTTTTAATGAGATTTAAAAAAAGCAGAAGTGCGGCTTCAAAAATAAAGTCCGTACCGGTACCTTCAATGCTTTCCAGTATCTTTTCAGCGCTTCCGTCATTCTCTTTTTTCTCAATAAAAGAAACTACCGATCTTATCAGTGCGCAGATATCCTTCTGACCTCCTCCGCATTTCTTAAGCTGTTCGGCCGCCTCCGTGTATTTTTCAAGAGAAAGAAGTATAAGGGCGGTTTTTATCAAAAACCTGGAGCTGCTTTCGTCGTTCTCGGATTTCTTTTTCTTTTTAGACGCAGCTCTTTCAAAAGTCTTTATCGCAAGTTCTTTTTCATCGTAGAACTGGTAAACGGAACCCAGATCGAATAATATCTCGTCCGTAAGTTCCTGTCTGCTCGTCCGCGCGCTTAAGGATTCCAAAAGTGATACTGCCTGAAGAAATTTATTCTGATAACCGTACAGCCTAGCAAGAAGTATGTTCGTTCTAATTATCCGGTCAGAATTCGAGGCTGAATCTCTTTCCGAGGCAAGTATGTATTTGCAGTACTCTTCCGCAGATCTGTGATCTCTTTTCTTAAGCGAAATTTCTACCATCAGCCGGGTGATCTCTTCCGCGAACGAAAAATTAAGCTCAGAAGTAAAAATTCCGAGCAGTTCTTTAAACAGGTCTCTCGCCGTATCCGTGTCGTCGTTCAGAAACGATATCTTAGCCTTAAGATATTTGAACCAGACGGAATTGACGACTTCAGGATCACCGGCCGCCGCTGCCGACAGGTCCGTAAATTCTTTTATTTTTTCGGCGTCTTTTTTCGTGTTCAGTTTTAGTATCATGTCTAAAACCTCGATCTCGAGCTTGTGACGGGGAGAATTGAATTTTTCCGCAAGCTCAACACCCGACTTGACATACTGAGATGATTTTTTCGATTTGCCTGAGGAGATGTAGCATTTTAACAGTATCGGAAAAAGGTCCAGAGTAAGTTCGCTTTTTTCTGTCTTTATCAGATGATCGATCGCCTTTTCGAATCTTTTTACGGTATCGAGAGGATCGTCTTTGTCGAACAGATACCTGGTCAGTTTAAGGTTGTTCAGCCATATCTCAACGGGATAGGCATTTTCCTTCATGCAGAGCCTGAAAAGATGCTTGTCCGCTATTTCAAGTATGTTCTTAAGCGCGTTGAACTGAAGGGCAGAGTGAGCTTCCGAAATGATATCGGGGAGAAGTTCTATGAGTTTATCGTAGTTTTCCGCCTTGAGATAGTTGAGGAAGACCTTGAACCCGAATTTATTGAATCCCTTCGTCTCGAAAAGTTCGCCGAGAAGTTTGTGTATCAGCTTTCTGTTGCTTTCTTTCACGCCTTTGTAGATTTCAGATATGACCGAGACTTCGGCGACGCTGTAATGATCGCCCTCGTTCTGGATGATACCTCTTTCCTCAAGTTCTTTGATCGCCAGATTCTCATTCCCGGTATAATTCAGGATGTGGAGCAGCCAGTCAAGATCGCTCGGATAGAATTCGTCTCCCATGACAGAAAGTATTTTGAGGATGTCTGAAGCATTCTGCGAAAGTGATTCTGCTTTCTGGTGGAACATGTCGTTCAGGTTGTCGGGTATGTTCTTCAGGTCGGGATAGTTTATAATGACCTTTCCTTCCCTGATATTTATGCACTCTTTATCCGTCAGGTACTGTATGAATTCGATCACCGTATAAAGGTTGCCTCCCGTCGCCCTGTGAATGAAGTCCGCGGCTTTTCCTTCCACTTTCATTCTCGGATAGAGCATTTTGAGCATTTTTGATATTTGAACTTTGTTCAGATCTCCGATGTGCATGTATTTTACCGGGAGGTCCGGATTGCTGAAATTGTTCCTGTCGTCCGAACAGAGCACTATCCTGATCCTGTCTTTGGCGGATAAGAACATCTCCGTTATCATGTGCTCGCAATTCACGCTAACCCACTGATGATCGTCGATTATAACTGTGAACGGATCGGGATTCAGCTTCAGGCAGTCCAGCAGGGCTTTCTTAAGGCTCGTCCGGTATGTCCCGTACTCGAAAAGTACAGGGTTTGCATGGTCGTTCTCGCCGAAAATAAGACTGATAAAATATACAAGGTTTGCCCGGTTCATGGGCGGCAGAGCCGAATTCTCGATCCTGGCAGTCACATCTTCTATCGTTTCGGGACCGGTCTGGTTCTTTTTGAAAAGAAGGTGATACATCAGCTCGTGGACAAGCTTGAACTCCCTCGTAGAATATTTCTTCTCTTTAAGATGAATGACATTGGAGAACTCATTCCTCTGAAGCACTTCGCGTATAATACCGGATTTACCCGATCCCTTTTCTCCCCAGATGTAAAGTATGCCGCCGTACTGTCCGTTCAGAAATTCTTCCAGCGCGTCCTCTTCTTCTCTGTTGAAATAGATGTTCCTTATCTTTCTGAAACGGCTTATTTCTATCCCGTTGGTAGTCCAGATGTTCCTGAGTCCGCATGCCTGTATCTCGTAATTCTCAATTATCGATATTGAAGTCTTGTCCGATATGAGTATGTCAGGTGTGAGCTCGACCTCCTCTGACGGCAGATTGAATCTGAACGGGTGTTTCCTTTTCGTCTCTTCAGCGGTAATTATACCTGTTTTTAAAGGAATGTTCGTCTTTAAGTCCTTTAAAAGAGACCTCACTCTCGTTATGATTCCTGCGCATTGTTCAGCCAGAGCGTATGTTGATTTGAAGTCGTCAGACGGAGTGCTTTTGATCAAAATGGATTTATTGTCCGATTCAACAACCGACCCCGATATGTTCTCAAGTTCGGTTTTGATATATGACGATATGTTCTCAAAGAGAATGTCCAAATCCTTTCCGTAAACATCCCTCATTACTCTGTAGCTGGTTAAAAAAATGTATAATCTGTAGCCCATTAAGCTTTATCCTTATTTTAGTCGGTTCCGTAAGTTCTTCTGTATTCTGTCATGCGGCCGATCATCTCAGTACCGACAGTTTTATTCTCTTCAAGGTATTCAATGATCTCTTTAATGTTGACGATCGGATAGAAATTTATTCCGAGGCTCTGATTGAGTTCCTGTATGGCTGAAAGCTCGCCTGCGCCTTTTTCCATCCTGTCCACCGATACGACCACCGATACTATTTTGGGGTTGTTGCACTGTTCGAGCATGGCCACCGTCTCTTTTATAGCGGTCCCGGCGGTAATGACATCGTCAATAAGAACGATCCTGTCCGATCCTTCAAGCTGTTTACCCACGATCAGACCCGAAGCGTCGCCGTGATCTTTCGACTCCTTTCTGTTGAAAGAATAGGATTTGTTCATGCCGAATTCCGAAAACAGGGAAGAGGCGCACGAAACTGCCAGCGGGATGCCTTTGTAGGCCGGGCCGAAAACGACATTGAATTCTTCTTTAACTCTGTCCTTTATAGTCTCGGCGTAGAACTTTCCGAGTCTGTAAACGGCTTCTCCCGAATAGAGCATGCCCGTATTCAGAAAATAAGGGGACATCCTGCCTGACTTGAGTTTGAACTCGCCGAATTTGAGCGAATTGTGTTCGATCAGAAAAGCTATGAACTCTTTTTTGTACTCTTTCATCATAATCCTTTAAGTTTATTCTATTTCTATTTCTTTAAGATCTTCCGCGGCTACTACCGCACCGCTGAATTTTTCGGCGCATTCTTTAGCGAATTCTCCGGTATCCGGATGAGAAGCGCTGAAGTGATACAGGATCATCTTCTTCACGCCGCTTCTTTCGCAGACATTGCCTGCCATGCGGGCGGTCAGGTGCGTCCTTTCCTCCGCGCGGTCCTTGTTCTGTTCCAGAAAAGTGCTTTCCACTATTGCCGCGTCGGCGTCCTGAACGCAGGCGTACAGCCCCTTGCACAGGTAGGTGTCCCCGGCGAAAGAAATAACGCGGCCTCTTTTCGGCTCGGTCGCCACATCGGCCAGAGTAACTGCTCTCCCGTCGGGAGCGGTTATCTCTTCGCCGGCCTTCAGGCGCCCGCATACCGGGCCTTCGGCGAGCCCGTATGCTGCGAGCTTATCTTTTATTATGTTGCCGGGCGCGTCTGAGAATTTCAGCCGGAAGCCGAAGCTGTCTATCCTGTGATTCAGCTTGTGGACCGTTGCCTTGAACTCTTCGAATTCCAGCTCGTCCCCGTCATTTACTTCAGTTATCTCAACATTGAAATCGAGCCGGGACGATGTTAATCCCAGATTGTATTCAATGAATTCTTTTATACCCGGCGGCCCCGATATCGTGACATCGCCCGGAATGTTGAACATGCTCTTGGTGGACAGCATCGGCACAAGCCCCGCGATATGATCGAAGTGAAGGTGCGATATGAAGATATGCCTTATCCTGCTCAGCTTGTACCCGGCAAGAAGAAGCTGTCTCTGCGTGCCTTCGGCGCAGTCGAACATTATACCGTATGACTCCTTCGCAAGAACGAACGATGTGCAGTTCCTTTTCTTTGTAGGCGCTCCTCCGCTGCTTCCCAGCACGATTATCTTCAAGATCCTTCAGTCTCCCTTATCATATCTTTATCGAACATAAGATAAATGTTGCCCGACTTCGAAATGTTCTTCATCACGAACCCGTTTTGGCAGTAATTTTCAAAAGCCTCTATAATATCATCGTAATTCATCTTAAAAGCAAAGATTATTTCTGAAAGAAATATCTGGCCGTCTTCGGCTTCCAGCCCCATCTGGGTCAGGATCGAATCGAATTCGTCAGTGCTTGTTACTTCGACCGGTTGATATTTATCCGGCAACTCAGCAAATATATATTGTAT
>JAQVNT010000114.1 GCA_028702975.1 Candidatus Delongbacteria bacterium | reverse complement strand
ACCCACATACCGGACTTATTTTTCTTCCGAAAAAGCAGTTGTTGAAAAGATCAAAATTAAAAATGATCTTATCAAAGCCGTGGCAAAACAGGAGAGAGGGGAAAAACTCACTGCAATTGAAAGAAAGCTGGTAAGGGACTATAAGGACAAGCCTGAATATCTGTCACTTGCCGAAGAAGAGATAGATAAATTGAACGAATTTGAAAAGCAGAATTTAAAGAGTCTTCGTCTCGGCCTCGACCTTCAGGGCGGTATGCACCTTGTACTTGAGATAGACTACGAACAGCTTCTGAAAAACAAAGCTGTGAAGAAAGACAAGCAGCTGGACGATCTTCTTGCCGAGGTAAAATCTGTAAACGGCAACAATAAGGAAGCTTATTTTGAGGATGTGCAAAGAATCTTCAAAGGAAAAAATGTTCTGTTGAGCAACTATTTCGGAAGATCCGGCGATTCTAATAAAAAGATCATTGATAATCTGGACAGCGCTGCAAGAAAAGGAATCGTTACGACTCTTGAAGTTTTGCGAAACAGGATCGACCAGTTCGGTATTGCCGAGCCTTCGATACAGCCGAGGGGAAAACACAGAATTATTGTTGAGCTTCCCGGCGTTAAAGATGAAGAAAGGGCTACCAATCTTGTCAATCAGGCAGCCTTCCTTGAGTTCAAGATAGTAGCTGATAACGAAATTCTTCAGCAGAAGATCGACGATATAGACGCAGTTTTAAAAAACAAACCTATGGATGATCAGCCGGAAATCGAAACTCCTGAAGCAAAAGAAGTTACCCCCGCTGAAGAAAAAAGCACGGAAACTTCTGAAACCGATGCCGAGGATGCGACAAAATTATTCTCCGACACAGACAAAGATTCTGCTGCTGCAGTTTCAGATTCTGAAGCCGATTTTGCAAAAAATTATCCGTTTAAAGCGCTGCTGACAGGCGGAAGGTCCGGAAATATTCTCGTAAATGAAAAGAACAGACTTAAAGTTACCGAGATCCTAAAAAACGATAATGTCAGAAATATCCTGGGTAATCATGAATTCGTATGGAAAAACAAACCAGAAGTTTATAACGAGGAGCAGTTCTGGGAAATAATGCTCGTTGAGAAGAAAGCTGTTCTGGACGGAACTTCGATAGTTGAGGCTACAGCGCAACTTTCACAGTCATCTGCCAGCGGCGGATGGGAAGTGCCTTTTGAACTGGACAGGGACGGAGCGAGAATATTCTCTGAAGTTACAGGCAAAAATGTAGGTAAACGGCTTGCCATAATCCTTGATAATAAACTTTATATGGCTCCGAATATTCAGGTGAGAATACCCAACGGACGCGGCGTTATAACTCTGGGCGGCGGAACTACGGAAGAAGCCCAGGATATCGCGATCGTTCTTAAAGCCGGAGCGCTTGAAGCTCCGCTTGAGATAATGGAGAAAAGGGTCATCGGACCGTCTCTCGGCGGTGACTCGATAAGAAGCGGTGTTATCTCCGCAGCGATCGGATTCGGCCTTGTTGTCGTGTTCATGATATTCTGGTATAAACTGAGCGGTCTCTTCGCAGTTATAGCTTTGTTTCTCAATTTTATTTTCACGCTTGCAACTCTCGGTATGTTCAAAGGTACTCTTACACTTCCCGGTATAGCCGGCCTCATCCTTACAATGGGTATGGCTGTCGATGCGAACATCATTATTTTCGAGAGAATAAAAGAAGAGATGGGTGAAAAAAATACCATGCTGAATGCCATAAATGCAGGGTACGAAAGAGCTTTCACGACGATCTTCGACTCAAACCTGACAACATTCATAGCCGGGATCACCCTTTACCAGTTCGGAACGGGATCGGTTAAAGGTTTTGCCCTGACGCTGATGATCGGTATTATGTGGAGTATGTTCACAGCAGTTGTGGTCACAAGACTTCTATCCGACCTCTATGTCAATAAGAACACGAAGAAGTTAAGCATATAATAAAAGGAAATCTTTAAGGAGCACAAATGAGCGCAAAAAATAAAATCGATTTCGTCGGAAAAATAAAAACCGCTTTAGGATTGTCTCTTATTGTTATTATCGTAGGGATACTTTCCGTCATCGTTCAGGGCGGTCTGAACTACAATATTGAATTCAACGGCGGATATCTTGTTCATGTCGGATTCTTTGAAAAGACAGATATCGCAAATATCAGATCAGCTTTTTCAGGCGGAGATTTTGCCGGTATGGACATTCAGGAGTTTGGAGATACAGGCTCGGAAGCAAGTGATTTTGCTACTGAAGTGGTCCTGAAAATGGAGACTGTTGCCGACAACATTAAGGTACTTGAAGAGAAAGTCGTTTCGGTCTTGAACGAAAAATTAGGAAAAGAGTCATTCGAGATCAGACAAGCGTCAAGTATCGGACCGAAAGTCGGTGACGAACTTAAGAGCTCCACCCTCAAGGCGATCTTCTGGGCGTTACTCTTTATTCTTATTTATATCACGATAAAATTCAGGTTCAAATATGGTATCGCCGCAATAATCGCGCTTGCTCACGATGTTCTAGTTACGGTCGGAGTACTGTCGCTGCTCGGTTTTATAATGAATGTCGAAATATCCCTTTCAGTCATAGCCGCAATTCTTACTATTGTAGGTTATTCGCTTAACGATACGATAGTCATATTCGACAGGATTAGAGAAAATGTGAAAAAACTCGAAGGCATGGAGCTTGACAAGATAATTAATATCTCCATAAACGAAACGCTTACAAGAACAATGCTGACATCATTAACAACGCTTTTTGTTGTGGTCATTCTGTTCATATTCGGAGGAGAGGTGATAAGAGACCTTTCGATCACTCTTCTTATCGGTATAATGGTGGGTACTTATTCATCTATATTCATTGCGTCTCCTATCCTTATCTTCTGGGAAAGATCCCGCAGGAAAAGACTCGCAAAAGCATAGTTTTTTAATCCGTTAAACTCTTGAACAAGTTTAGTTAACGCTAAACTTGTTTTTATTTTGGAGGTAATAATGAGCGTCAGAATTGCAGTTGGAGCCCAGTGGGGCGACGAAGGAAAGGGCAAGATAATTGATCTTCTAAGTTCAAAAGCCGATCTGGTAGTAAGATATCAGGGCGGGGCGAATGCAGGACATACCGTGAAAATTAAGGGAAATAAATTTATTCTGCACATGATACCTTCAGGGGTTTTGCACAGTAATACCGTTTCTGCAATTGGAAATGGTGTGGTCTTTGACTATGAATCGTTCATCAGCGAGCTCGACCAGCTTAAAAAGGGCGGAATAGATCCCGACGGCAGGCTTTTCTTGAGTCCGTACGCTCATGTCGTTATGCCGTACCATAAAGAAATTGACAGGGCTCTTGAAAACATCAGAAAAAATAAAATAGGTACCACCTTCAAAGGCATCGGTCCGGCCTATCAGGACAAGATCTCAAGATGCGGCATCAGAGTTGTCGATATACTCGATGAAGATAATTTCGCGGAAGTCTTAAGGAACAATATCGAACTTAAGAACCTGACTTTTGAAGGTATGTATGGCGAAAAGAATAAATTCTCCTTTGATGAAATATACAGGGACTGCACGGAAAAATTCTCCGTTATAAAGAAATATGTTAAAGATGTTTCTCTCATGATCGACGAATATATCAAGAATAATAAAACGGTACTGTTTGAAGGCGCCCAGGGAACCCTTTTGGACATTGACCACGGGACTTATCCCTATGTTACTTCATCCAACACAACAAGCGGCGGAGTATGCACGGGAAGCGGTATAAGCCCGACTAAAATATCAAGCGTGATCGGAGTTATGAAAGCCTATACGACAAGAGTCGGTAACGGACCTTTTGTGACTGAACTTTTTGATGAAACAGGTAAATATCTGGCTGAGAAAGGCAACGAAGTCGGTGCGACCACGGGAAGGCCAAGAAGGTGCGGTTATTATGACGCTCTGATAGCAAGATATTCTGTTAGGATCAACGGGATCTCGTCACTCGCTCTCACAAAAATTGATGTTCTCGGCGGATTGGATAAGATCAAAGTATGCGTGGGATACAAGTACAAAAATGAGATACTTAAAGAGTTCGTTCCCGTTTCGAATATTCTGGAAAAATGCGAGCCTGTCTATGAGGAGATCGAGGGCTGGAACGAGGATATTTCTGAGATCAAAGAATACGACAAACTTCCGGAAAATGTCAAGAAATATATCGACTATATCGAGAAGGTTTCAGGCGTGCCGGTGGAGATCGTTTCGGTGGGACCGGAAAGAGATCAGTCCATTTACAAATAAAAAAAGCGGCTCTTGCCGCTTTTTTTATTCATAAGATTATTTATGACGGTTCAGTATAACGCTCTGTAATTTTGTTTGTTTCATCTACTTTTACGGTTATACTTTTAAAATCCTTAAGCTCTTCTGCGGAATAATCGGCGTAACTGATAATTATTACAAGATCGCCCTTTTGGGCAAGGCGGGCTATCGCTCCGTTCATACAGATCGTACCGCTGCCCCTTTCGCCTTCTATAGTATAGGTTTCCGCCCTTGAACCGTTGTTTATATTGACTACCTGCACCTGCTCGCCTACAAGTATATCAGCGGCATCCATAATATCTTTGTCTATGGTAATACTTCCCTGATAATTAAGGTTTGCATCGGTCACAGTCGCCCTGTGTATCTTTGATTTTTTCATTCGGCGAAGCATTTTATTCCCGTTCCTAATTATTATCTTGCAAGATCCAGCAGCTCAACATCAAAACCGTCTTCTTTTGATGTATTTCCCTCGAACCAGACGCAGATCACGTCCCCGTCTCTTAAACCTTTTGATCTCCATGCATCATCAATAAGCGTAAAAGGCATCTTTTTTTCTTCTCCGATGACTGATTTTACAGTCATGTCCGGGCCGCCTGATCTCAGCCTTACTACCTGACCTCTTTTGAATTTTGCCATTTGTTATTTACTCCCGATTAAAGTTTTTCATATGCATGTAATATAATAAAATACTGAATTATTCACAACATCAATTAATTTTTATTTCATGATCCCTTAATTATAAATGATAGTATCAGGTAGCACGAGTATAGGGTGAGAAGTATTAAACCTGAAGACCGGTTGATCTTATGATCCTTGCTCTTTTTATAGCCCATAGGAAAGAGTATCAGGGTCACAAAAAGCATCAGCGGGCCCCAGAATTTTATGTTGTCAGGATTGACCGGGAAGGGTTTAGTAGATGCGCTCAGACCCATAACGAACAGGATATTGAACACATTCGACCCGATTATATTGGCCACACCGATATTTGGATTGTTCATCTTCAGCGCCTGAAGCGTCGCAACAAGCTCCGGAAGCGATGTCCCGATGGATACTATCGTCAGTCCTATCGCAAGCTCAGATACTCCGACAGCTCTCGCGATTCCCGAAGCTCCCCTTATGGTGAACTCCGATCCTATATATAGACCGATTATCCCCGTAATGATCATGACTATTTCTCTCGTTCTGCTCAGACCGTGGGGTATCTCATCTTCGTCTAAAAGTTCCTCGTTCTTCAGTTTTGCTCTTTTATAAATGTAGTAAATGTAACCTGCGAACATAACCGTCATCATTACGCCTTCCATGCGGGATACTTTAAGATCGAGCATCATTACATAAAATACAGCAGAAACAACAAAGACGATGGGAAGGTCAATTTTGAGGGTGGTTACTCTCATCATAATAGGCCTGATCACTGCTCCGATACCAAGAATAAGAGCGATATTACAGATGTTGCTGCCGATTATATTACCGATACCTATGTCGCCGC
>JAQVNT010000113.1 GCA_028702975.1 Candidatus Delongbacteria bacterium | reverse complement strand
TCGATGTCTGTCTCGGCCTTGTCCGCGGATCTAAGCAGATTTTCCAGAGCTTTTACGCTGTCTCCCTGCGACAGGCTCATTTCAGCAGTTAGTTTAAGTATTTTATAAGGTTCTATATCGATATCATCCGCGCTGATACTCTCCATAAGTTTCCCTGCTTCATCATAATTCTTTAAGGCTATCTCAACTTCAGCGAGATGTACTTTAGCCTGATCTGAAAGATCAGATCCCGGGTAATTCGTCAACAGCTCAATGAACTTCTTTCTTGCCTTATAATTATCATCCTGCCTCATGTAGCACAGTCCCATCATCAGAAGTGCATCATCGACCCACTTGCTTTCAGGATAGAACTCCAGTATTTTCGAAAGCTCTTTAATACTGTTCTCATATAGAGCCTTGTCGGTGATATTTTTTTCAATTCGCTTCTTTTCTGCAGCGTTATAGCTTTCCTTTGCGTTGAAATACATATTGTAATAAGCGCAACCGGAAAAGATCAATATCCCGATAAGCAGAAAATATGTACGCAGATTCTTTTTCAAGGGTTCATCCTGTTCCTGCACAAATCTTCAACAGCTCTAAAATTCACCTTCCCGTTTCCCATTAAAGGAAGTTCATCGAAATATATAAATTTCTTCGGTATTGAGATCGGGGGAAGTTCTTTTCCAAGATTCTTCTTCATCTCAGTATCACTTATGTCCTTAGTTACGGCTACTATTATGTCGGCACCTTTTGTTATATGGGGTATCTCAACGGCACAGCACTGGAATTCTTCTCCGATGTATTTTTCAACTGCATTCTCGATCGCGGTCAAAGAAACCATTTCCCCGCCGATCTTCACGAATCTTTTCAGCCTGCCTTTATGCCAAAGATAACCTTCGCCGTCGATCAATCCGATATCCCCCGTGTCATACCAGTTGTTGTGTATGTGAAGGGATGTCTCTTCCATGTCGCCGAAATAGCCTTTCATTACGAGTCTTCCCTTAACATATATCTTACCCTCCTGACCTCTCGGAAGTTCCTGTTCGGTATCTATATCGATTATTTTCACATCAACGCCCGGAAGAGGCTGGCCGATGCTGCCGAATTTATTTTTTTCGAATGTGTTGACGGAAATCACCGGACTCGTTTCGGTTGTGCCGTAACCTTCAAGAACATCTGCACCGTGCTTGGATTTATAACTGTTTTTTATATTGATGGTCAGTTTGTCGCCGCCCGCCATGATAATTCTAAGTGTTTTAAAATCTCCGGGTTCGGATTTCTGGCAGTATCCTCTCAAAAAGGTCGGGGTAGCCGTAATTATAGTATTGCCGTTCTTCTTTATCCCATCCGCTACGAATTTATATTCGAGAGGATTTGCGAATGTATTTACAGCGGAACCGGACAGCAGCGGAAGAAAGAAGGAAGTTGTCAAGCCGTAGATGTGAAAAAGAGGAAGCACGCCTGTGAATGTATCTTCCGAACCAAAATAAAATAATTTTCTTAAAGATTCAATATTTGACATAATATTGTCATGAGTCAGCATTACGGCTTTGGGTTCTTTCTCGCTTCCTGTAGTGAAAAGAAGCACGGCGATATCATCCGGGCCTTTCTTCGAAGAGAACCTGAACGGCGTAAAATACTTAATAAGGGCTTTGATCTTTTGAAGAGCAGTAAGTGAAGCTACAATATCTTCAGCAAATATCATATGTTCGTCTTCATTTACTCCAAGCCTGTCGCAAAGTTTCCTTGAAGTGATAATTGTTTTAAATCCGCATCTTCTTCTTGCGTAAGCTATGTTATTCTCAGCACCTGTAGAATAATTTATCATCACGGGAATTTTCCCGGACATCAGAACTGCCAGAAGGCTTATGAATGCTCCGCCTGACATAGGCATCATAAGCCCGACAAATTCATCCTCGTAACCGATAATAATATCTCGGAAAATGAATGATGATATGAGTAGTTTTTTGTAAGAATAGTTTTGTCCTGTCGCGCTGTCTATAACTGCTGTTCGATTCTTAAAATTAAGTGCAACTTTGATAATTTCGTCGTGCAGGCTCATTTTAAATCCTTGATTTTTTTCAGTGTTAAAGTTGTTGATCTTGAAGGGACAAGTGGTATTACTGCAACTGTGCCTCCCGCCCTCTTTACTAAATCTGAGCCTACTATATATTTTTTGCTGTCCGGATCAGTTTCTTCAGGGTCATAATCGCCTCCTTTTATCAAAACATCAGGGGCTATATCTGCTATAAGTTCGTAAGGCGTATCTGCGGAGAATATTACTGTAAATTCAACAGCTTTAAGAGAATCAACTAAAAAGGCCCTGTCATCCTCAATATTCACAGGCCGGTTCTCGCCCTTCAGTCTTTTTACGGACAGATCGCTGTTGATTCCAACAATGAGCACATCACCGGAATGTGCAGCTTTATTAAGGTACTCCGCGTGCCCCCTGTGAAGGATATCAAAAACTCCATTCGTAAATACGATTTTCTTGCCTGCATCTTTTAGATTCTTTACTTCCTTTATCAAATCTTCTATGGACAGGGTCATCTATTTCCTTTTTTGGATTATTCCTGATTTCTCCAGTCTTATTTTAAGCTGCGAGGGTTCGACAGGAATTATACTTACGTCTTCAACAACTATAGACGCGGCGAAGTTCGCGATGGTACAGGCTTCTTCAAAAGAGGCTCCGCCGCAGATGAATGCAACAAGTGTGGAGATCACCGTATCCCCAGCTCCGGATACATTGGCGATCTTGGCGGATTGTGCGGGAATGATATTCATTATGGCATTACTGTTAAAAATTGCCATTCCTCGCTCGCTCAAAGTTATCACCAGCCGCTTAAGTTCGAGTTTGTCCATAAGGTCGATGCCGGCTTTTTCGATCTCGCTGTCTGTCCTGATCTTTCTCTTCAATATTTCTTCTGCTTCCTTAAGGTTCGGTTTGAAAATATCGGCTCCTTTATAGCTGATGAAGTTCTTTATCTTTGGATCAACGGCTGTCAGTATTTTCTTTTCAGAGGCAACGCTCATTATGTTTTTAACGAGACCTGAAGTTAGAACACCCTTATTGTAATCCTGAAAAATTACAGCATCAATATTATCTGCTGCTTCGATAAATGATTCAAGGAGTTTCTTTTCTGTATTTTTGGAAATATCTTGAGTACTTTCCTTATCGAATCTCACTACATGCTGGTTTAAAGCGAGTATCCTGGTTTTCACGGTCGTCGGCCTCTTCTTATCGATAAGAATATTATCCGTGTTAAGTCCGTGAAATTTAAAATTGTCGATAAAGAACGATCCGCTCATATCGTTACCTATAACACCGAATGAATAAGGTTTTGCGCCTAATGATTTCACATTAAGGCTGACATTCGCCGCGCCGCCGGGTTTCATCTCCTCGCCTGTTACGCTGACAACAGGAACAGGGGCTTCAGGTGATATCCGGTCAGTTCTGCCCCAAAAATAAACATCGAGCATCAGGTCGCCAATTACAGCTATTCTTGATCTCTTTATTTTTTTCAGATATTCTTCATATTTATCATGATCTATCTTTACCATGGCGTTTTTCCTTTTTTTAGGCTGCCCGATCTGTCAACAAAATAAAACTCTGATGACATTCTGAACATTTCTTCATCTCCTCTTGAATTTCCGAAAGATATTATGGTGGCCTCAGGATCGTAGAATTCGGACTCTTTAATCCTTAAAACTTTTTCTGCATAATTACAGTTCTTTCTTTTAAGCCTGCCTGTAAGAATACCGTTATCTTTCTCTGTCTCTGTGCATATGCACCCGTCAAAACCGCGTTTCTTTGAAATATAACTCATATATATATCCGGTGATGCGGTTACTACTATTATTTTACAGCCCAGTTTTCTGAAACTGTCTATTTTCGACTTGACTTTAGGGAATGTGTGAAGCTGATTGTTGAAATCTTCCAGCTTCTCATCGATCTCACCAATGCTCATACCTTTAAATATAAGTTCAAAACTTTTTTTCTTTGCTTCATCTCTGGTAATGAAATTTGAATAATATTCATACCCTATACGGATCAGTTCCGGAAGCGATCTGAAAAACTTCTTATAGCCTGAAAAATATAAAAGCGATCTGAAATAAGAATCTCCTTTTATAAAAGTACCGTCAAAATCAGTGAATACTATTCTGCCGCTCAAAACTTCACTCCGAACTATTTTACTTCAACAAATATCTTTTTACTTCTGCTTCCATAGGAAATAATGTTACCTTTTACCATACTTATTCCCTTAAGATCACTGTCAGGAGCCGTCAATATTCTGGTAATCGCATTTTGTATGCTTCCGTTGAATATGGCTTTCTCAATGTCAACTGTATATATCAGGTCTTTTCCTATCTTATTAGCTATCATAAAAATACTGCCGCTCTTTGATGACAGGTTCTTAATATAAAATTCGCTTTTGATCTTGAAACTGCTCTGAGAAAGAAGATCTGCGTTGTTTTTTAGATCGGCAACAGGACAGAAATAAAGGTAGTCTGAATAAATATAATCGTTGATCAAAAGATATTTCACTGAATTGAACTCGGCTGCACCAAGAGTGGAAGAGGAGGATAATCCGGTTGAAAATTCGTTTGTAATATGAATTTTCTTTGAGATCATCAGGCTGTCCTTATCAATTTCGATCACTTTATTTATACTGTCGTCAATAAGATAAATATGATCGCCGATATTCTCGATATCCTTGACATTCGAAATATACTCAGGAAGATCGCAGAAGAATTGCTCTGCACGGTCGTTATCTATGCTGTCGTAAACATACAATCTTGATAATTTATTTTTTCTGGAGGCTGCTATAACTATCCTGTCATTGGTACTTGTTATACCTGCTATTCTCAGATCGTCATTTTTTTCGATGCTTATCAGATCATGAGACTGCCAGTTTATAGCTTCCGCATTGCTTTCAACCTTATTCTTTACAAGATCGAGGAAATAAGGCGATATGAAGAACATAAGCACTATCATAAGTATGCTGCTTACATAATTATATATTTTTTTATGACCGGGAGCAAGACTGAAAAGATAATCTATCAGTGAATACAGAGTTACGCTTATTACAAGGAAAGAGATCAGGAATGTGACGAGATAGCTGATTTTAAAATCGATATAGTTCAAAGAGAGCATCATAGCCGAAAGGACAGCCATAAGTCCTATTATCGTATAAAGGAGCCCTCCTTTAATTTTGAAAATATAGACGACGAGGATGTTCAGTGCAATACCGGTAAGTAGCGAGTAAATCAAAAAGCTTCCGGGCATGACCCCGCTGTCCTGTATGGTATTTATCATCAGTGCGTACATAAGCAGATACTGGCCTCCGAACTGAACTCCTCCTTTCAGCTTTCCTGAAAACCTTGCGCCCATCACGGTACCTGAAAAGGAAGCGAATATCCTGACATAAGCGACCACGATATCCCTGAAAAAGAAAAACACAATGAACCATATCGGGAAAAGTCCGTGATAAGCGAGCGCGAAAAAATAAAAAAATCTGGATATGGAATCCGAAAGAGGGTCCAGTATCTTTCCGAGATCAGTAACAAGCTTGTCCCTTCTAGCAACATAACCGTCAACAATGTCGGATACTTCTGAAAGGCTCATTATGACATAAGCGATTATCAGCAGTTTGATATTTCCGCTGAATATCAGAAGAACACCTATAAGTGTAAGGATTATCCTTGATACCGTTATCGCATTGACCTTATTATAATACTTTGAATCCAATTTTCCGCCTTTGATCTTTATTTCAGATAAGAATATAATAAATTATAATCGCATTGTC
>JAQVNT010000112.1 GCA_028702975.1 Candidatus Delongbacteria bacterium | reverse complement strand
TTCAATCAGCCTGATCAGCCAGTAGGTGACATAGAATACGATGATGCCGTAGCTTACGCGATATGGGCTGAAAAAAGGCTTCCTACCGAGATCGAATGGGAATGTGCCGCTAAAGACAGTCACAATTATGTTTATCCCACGGGAAAAGACATGACTGACAAAGAAGCCCGTTTCGGATTGAACATAACGATCGGTTACCCAATGCCGGTAAAGAGCTATAAGCCTAACGGTTTCGGGTTGTATGATATGGCCGGTAATGTCAGCGAATGGGTTCACGGTGTTATCTTTGCTTATCCCGGAAACGAAACATTTTCAAGGTATTTCGGAAAGATAAGAGTTCCCAGAGGAGGTTCGTGGTTGAGCTCAAAAGAAGACTGTAAAACATACAGAAGGGCGATACTTGATATCTCTCAATCAACTGGAAACATCGGTTTCAGATGCGCTATCAGCAAAAATGAGATAGAGAATCTGATAAACAAATAGGTTTTAATAAAATATAGAGAAAAAAATGTGGCTCTCAGTTGACGAATATTACAATAAGATCAACAGCGACAGCAGGAAGTATTTTGAGCTGAATGACAGGATTCTGGAGATAAACTCTGATATTCTTCCTCTTGATTTTGGAGAATTGTTCGAAAATCCCAACAAAAAAATAAAGTTCGAGATAGGTTTCGGTAACGGGGATTCTCTTATTAAACTTGCACTTAAGAACCCGGATATTAATTATTTCGGAATAGACAGAAAGATGGACAGGATCAGGATAGCTCTGAAGAAGCTTAATAAGATAGATAAGGTCAAGAATCTTATCATCGCCAGAAGCGGAACTGAATATCTCGATAAAATAATAGATCCCGGCGCTTTCGATGAGATAATTATGAACTTTCCCGATCCCTGGCCAAAAAAAAGACACCACAAGAACAGGACACTCAATTCTGAATTTATACGGGTCCTTCACGATCTTCTTAAAAAAGGAGGTATGTTCAGATTTGCTTCAGACCACGAGGAATACTCTCTGGAAATTTTGGATATCTTTTTAAAATCCGCACTTTTTGAGAACGCCTACCCTGAAGATTATAAGAATGAGGTTAGAGACAGGATCGAAACACAATTTGAAAGGCATAAGAAAAAGGACGGATGTAAAATATATTATATGAAATTCAGAAAGATCTAGTTTTTAATTTTTTTCCAGATCCTTCCGAATTTGATCTTTTTTGCTTTTTTTTCAGCGATCAGCTCCCTGTGTCTGATAACGCTTTTGTTGGCTATAAAGTATACGGCCGGATAAAAGATTATCCCCAGAATCACGCCGCCTATCGTCATCATTTCGAAGAGAATAAGAAGTTCATGGCCGAATTCGTTAAAATTACTTAATGAAATATGGATAAAGAGATTCTTGAATTTGTCATAAGAAAAATCATGAAGAATAAATATCCTGCCTAGAAAATGCTGGAAATAAAAAACAGGCATCGCCGTTACCGGGTTAGTAATAAGCGTGCTTCCGATTATTCCGGCGACCTTATTGGACCTGAATAAAAAACAGAAAAAGATTGTCACAACGGTCTGAAACGGAATTATTGGCAAAAACCCGATAAAGATGCCTGTAGCAAGTCCGTGGGCAATACTTTGAGAAGTATCTTCCTTTCTTACGAAAAGGAGGAAATAGTATTTAACTGCCCGGAATATTCTTGTAAGCAGTGGATGTTTATTTCTATATTTATCTGTGTCTATCTTCATAATCCCTAAAAATTGAATTTTTCCCTGAAAAATGAACTCAGATCATCAATTTTTATTCTTTCCTGTGTCATACTGTCTCTTTCTCTTACTGTTACCGCATGATCTTCAAGTGTGTCAAAATCGAAGGTGACGCAGTAAGGCGTGCCTATCTCATCATGTCTTCTGTACCTCTTTCCAATGCTTCCGACTTCATCAAAATCTATTTTCCACCCGAGCTCTGTCATCAGTTTTTTATACAGTTTATCAGTTTCTTCCGACAGTTTCTTAGCCAGAGGAAGTACTGCTATTTTGAAAGGAGCAAGTACAGGGTGAAGTTTCAGAACTATCCTTGTGTCATCCTCTCCCACTTTCTCTTCATTGTAAGCGTCGCAGAGAGTGATGAGCGCTGTTCTCTGAACACCGAATGACGGTTCAATAACGTACGGAATATATTTTTCCTTGTTAGGTTCGTCAAAATAAGAAAGGTCTTTGCCTGAAAGATCGATGTGCTGCTTAAGATCATAGTCAGTCCTTGAGGCTATTCCGCACAACTCGCCCCATCCGAAAGGATACCTGTACTCGACATCGGTAGTTGCGTTCGAATAGAAGGCCAGCTCGTCCTTCTCATGATCTCTCATCCTCAGGTTATCTTCCTTTATTCCCATGCTCAGGAACCAGCTGTAAGTGAAATTCTTCCAGTAGTCGAACCACTCCAGTTCAGTTCCCGGTTTACAGAAAAACTCCATTTCCATCTGTTCGAATTCTCTGGTTCGAAATATGAAATTACCGGGTGTTATTTCGTTCCTGAAAGATTTTCCTATCTGGCAGATGCCGAACGGGATCTTCTTTCTTGTCGTGGTCTGAACATTCTTGAAATTAATGAATATACCCTGGGCGGTTTCAGGCCTTAGAAATATTTTTGCGCCTTCACCCTCAATTACTCCCTGTTCGGTCTTGAACATAAGGTTGAAAGCTTTGGGTTCGGTCCAGTCGAGAGCACCGCATTTATCACATTTAATATTGTTATCGTTTATGAATTTAAGCAGTATATCGGAAGGCGTGAATTCTCCGGCCCAGTTCTCTGGAAAGATCCCGGTCCCGTTCTTCTCGTTCCAGATCTCTATGTGCTTGTCTGCCCTTACTCTTGATTTGCACTTTTTACAGTCCATTAACGGGTCTGAGAAATTTCCAACATGACCTGAAGCGACCCAGACAGACGGATTGAGCAGAATGGCAGTATCGATCTCTACATTATCCGGCCTTTCTCTTATAAACTTCCTCCTCCAGAAATCTTTGATGTTGTTCAGCAGTTCTACTCCAAGCGGTCCGTAATCCCATGTGTTGGCCAGTCCGCCGTATATCTCCGATCCGGGGTAAATGAAACCTCTTCTTTTTGCAAGTGATACGATCTTGTCCATTGTTGTTTCAGTCATTTTCTTTCCTACCAGTCAAATTTATTATCATTTTTATTATCGTCTATATTTTTCATTTCGTTCAGGATCTTTACGGCATCCTTATTTTTTAGTGCGGCAGAAGCTTCAAGATAATCGAGAGCTTTTTTAATTTCAGATCTTTTCAGATAAAGATTTCCTATCTCGAAATAAGCCTCGGGAGCAAGTTCAGGATCATTCGTGTATTCAGAAAGTACATCTGGAGAAATTAAAGGATCAATATTTGCCTCGGAGACCTTATTTCTGAAAGATATCTCCCTGTCATCCCACCGGCCGCTCTCCAGATATTTTCTAAAGTTTGCTTCTGCTTTTGAAAAATCCCTCAAATAGTAATGAACTGTTCCGGTTTTCCTGTAAAGATAGATAACATCAGGATGATCTTTGAATTCAGAGTCGGGAAGTGCTGATCTGTATTCGGCAATAGACCTCTCATAATTAAGTACCGCAGAACTGAATTGTTTTGTAGCTTCGTCGACGCAGCCCCTGTTGTAAAATATTTTTGCATTGGAAAGACTGTCTATTGAATATTTGGGAACGAAATCAATTTTCTTTAATCCTGAGCGCTCCCTGAACATGAAAAGATCAGCCGCTGAATTTGATCTTGAGCTATTGTAAATTATATCACCGTAAATCCCTTCGTAGTACTCAGTTTCCAGAAGGATCCTGTTAACTGAAGTATCTTTATGCCTGCTCTTCAAATCGACGAGCATATCCATAATTGAATATCCTAAGATCTCCAGAAGTCTTGGGTTCCTGTTGAAATCGTTTCTGAATTTATAAACAAAATCCGTGTAGTCAGGATTATCGATATTGTATGAGCTTTCTTTTATGAATACAAGGCTGTCTGCATGTATATTCAGTTTGTTCAGTATTTTTTCGTTATTCCATCCGTATGTACCTATACTTTTTGCTTTGAAATTATAATAGGAAAGCTGGGACATTACAGACTCAGTATCGGAATCAGGTAAGGGCAAGAAGAAAGCATCAACAATTCCTGCAGGCACGGCTTTGATCGAATCAGTTGACATATATTCCTCAGTATCAAGAGAATCAATAGACAGTACTTTTTCTCTTATTCTCTGTATCTGTTTATTTATGTCATACGAATCAAAATACCATTCCAAAGCTATCACTGAACAGCCTTTTTCTAAAATTTTCGATGTAAAACCTTCCACAGATTCATTTCCGTCCTCGGTAAGAGGCGAAATGACGGCAAAAGTTTTGTATCCCAGTGAGTCGACTGCATACTCGGCTATCAGGCTGCCCAGCGTGTAGGATGTAGTATTAAGCTGAAAGACCCTTTCGGATATCTCTGATATTCCCCTGGCTGTCGCCGTAGGAGAGATCAAAGGTATGTTCTTCAGTTCTGCAATTCCCGCCAGAGCCGCCGTAGCATCTGATCTTAATTCTCCTACGATCAGGTTGTATCTTGTCGAATTCAGCTTCTCGATTACTTTTTTTGTCATTACAGGTATTTTGCCTTCTGAATTCACTACATCCAGTCTGATGTTGTTGATCTTAGGCTGAAGTTTTTTAAGACCGAACTCAAGACCCGTAAGAATATCTCTGCCTTCGTCCTGATCTATTCCGGTAGTTGGGAGTACTGCGAGTATTTTTAATGAGTTCCTGCTCTGTTCGATATACCTTAAGGCCTCCATGTCATAAATTTCTTCAAGGATCTCTTTGTAATCAGCGTCATCGAACTTGTAATTTATCAGATTCTCCAATATGGACTTTGACCCGGATGAAATCTCAGGTGATGAGGAATTCAGAAGTCTTGTCAGTATTACCGATCCGGCTATATTTTCACCTAGCTTTATGCTTGCCAGAGCGTAATAATAATTAGCGAGGTCTTTAATTCTTGCATCGTCGGCTTCCTGAGAAACAAGATCGAGTATTCTTTTTGTCTCTCTGAAATCTTTCATTTTGTAGAGGGACATTCCTCTTAAAAGATCATGAGAAAGACGGTCAGGATCTTCCGAAGGTATGGATTCGGAAAGTTTTACAGCCTCTGAATAGTATCCGGACTGGAAAAGGTTTAATGTCTTATCCAGATCGGATCCCAGCGTTAAAAGGGACAAAAACAATATCGGTAAAATGATCTTCATTATTATCCTTCCTATTCTACAGTTACGCTTTTTGCAAGATTTCTCGGCATGTCCACATTATAACCTTTTTCAACTGCGATGTAATAAGCGAGTAGCTGAAGAGGTATAACGGTAAGGATAGGCGAAAGAAGGTTCGTAGTTTCAGGTATCTTAATGACATAGTCTGAAATGCTGTCTATCTCTTCATCACCGTAACTGGCGATAGATATAACGATACCGTTTCTGGCCTTAACTTCTTTTATGTTGGTGACTACTTTATCGTAGATCGAATCTTTGATAGCAATAAATATAACAGGCATATTTTCATCGATAAGAGCTATAGGCCCGTGTTTCATTTCGGCCGCGGGATAACCTTCGGCATGAATGTATGAGATCTCTTTCAGCTTCAAAGCTCCTTCAAGGGCTACGGGGAAATTGTATCCTCTGCCCAGATAGAGAAAATTCTTTGCCGACTTGAACCTGTCGGCGATCTCTTTGATCTTACCGGCGTTCTCAAGGATCGATTCAACAAGCGCGGGTAAAAGTTTAAGTTCTTTTACGATCTTGTAACCCTGTCTGAAGCTCATGTCCTTATGCC
>JAQVNT010000111.1 GCA_028702975.1 Candidatus Delongbacteria bacterium | reverse complement strand
TTTACGACTTTTATAAAGATATTTTCCATATAAAATTCCCCAGTCTGTTCGCGAAGGTCTTCAACTGTTCCAGTGGTTAAAAGTTTCCCGTTATTTATGATCCCGATCCTGTCGCATATTTTTTCGACTTCGCCCATGTTATGCGAAGAGAATATTATCGTTTTGCCCTGATCTCTCAGGTCTTTTATATAGCTGTGTATTTTCTGCGAAACAATTACATCAAGCCCTGAACTTGGTTCGTCCAATATCAGAACTGGAGGATTATGGACTATTGTTCGTGCTATCGATGTGATCTGTTTCATACCGGTCGAAAGTTTCTCGGAATATGTGTCGGCGTATTCGCCAATGCGGAAATAGCTTATCAGCTGTTCCACCCGTATGGTCAATTCTTTTTCAGGATAATCATTGAGCTCGGCAAAATATCTTATGATCTCTCTCGGTGACAGCCTGGGATAAAGGGCCGTATTTGACGACATGTATCCGATCGATCTTCTGACATTCTCGGGGTTTTTGGCTGTATCGAATCCGGCGATGGTGATATTTCCTGAATCGGGCTGCATAAGGGTGGCCATCATTCGTAAAGTCGTGGTCTTTCCCGCACCGTTAGGTCCCAGAAGTCCGAAAACTTCACCCTTGTAAGCCGAAAAACTGACATTGTTTACCGCTTTTACAGTTCCTCTCTGAGGGTCGTAAAATTCTTTATTGAGATCCTTAATAATTATCGTTTCTTCCATCTTGACCACTTGATTTTAATTTTCTTTGTAAGTGATGATCCTGAGTATCCGAGCAGCACTTCTTCTTCTGTCAGGAACGGGAAAAAGAATTTGTAAACAATAAAAAGCCATAAGACGGAAAAGAGTGCCGTTTCAGTCAAAAATAACCAGTCAGTATTGTTTTCTATAAGAAGTTTGAGTGAAAACGCGATATTGAGGACTGGTGTTGCTGCGATGAATATGTTTGGATCGATAGCCGGAATTACCATAACGAGCGGCAGATATGTAAGGAAGGCCGTAAAAGGGGATATCATGACGCCGCCTTCTTTCCTCTTGGATGCAAATCCTGAAGCGGTAACGAATATTATGCTCACGAAGAAGGATGTCAGAACTAGAGAGATCGCTGTGATAATTATTATCTTAAGATTAAAAACCTCGCTCCAGCCGAATCCCGTAATGTCCTCGGATACTCCCGTTATTAGCGATTTGAAGATAGTGACAATAAAGGCGACTAGAAATACGAAATTGACTGTTCCGGCCAGTAGTGCGTAAATATTTACGGTTATAAGTTTGGAAATTATCACGCTTTCTCTCTTTACAGGAAGCGTCAGAGACGTTTCTGCGGTCCTGTCTTCCAAATGTCCGGATGTCATTTCCACAGAAGCCGCAGCAGCGGCTGATATTATAGAAATGACGGACATCAGCGGTATAAGAAGCGAGAGCATTTTTTTTATTATCTCATGGCCGCCTTCAGTATTTCTGGCTTCGATCCTGAAAACATCAAAATATTCAGGTTCGAACCCCTTTTTTGTTATCAGTTCCTGTTTTTCAGATTCGTAAAAACTGATAAGTTTATTTTCTATCCGCGGGTAAAATTCCTTATGAGTTGAATTTGAACTGTCCATAAGAACGGTAAAAAATGGCAGTCCGTCCAGAGACGAAACATTCAAAAACATTCCGGATGTTCCGGTTTTAGACTTTTCCAGTATGAGGTTTTTGACAGTCTTCAATGAATCTTCGAGCTTGAAGAAATCATTTGTTGCGTTCGTGTAGGAAAGAGTGAGCTCTCTGCTGTCTGAGAAGCCGGCCCTGACCATCAAAAACTGGTTAACTCCCCAGTAAATAATCGGATAAAAGATGACGGGTACTAATAATACCATAAGACCGAGCATTTTATTTCTCAGGAGATCTTTCAGGTATAGTTTAACAAGAGTTTTCATTATATCCGTTTATCTTTCAATTCGTCCAATGATAACCAACCTCTCAGGTAAAGTCAACGCAATTATCAATTATGATCCGCGAGGGACTTAATCCTGTTTTCTGTTCGGGGCCTTCAAGATCATTATAGTGATCAATAAAATCTGAAATAACAGTGGGATCGAACTTTGAAATTACCGCATTATGTCCGAGACCTTCATTTCTTTCAGTTACATTACGGAAGAGAATAACGGGTTTTTTGAGATAGGAACATTCTTCCTGATTACTTCCGCCGTCAGATATAACGAACTCGGCGTGTTTGATCAGTTTAATGAACCTGAAATAATCATATCTTTTTCTTAGCTCTATTCGGGGATTATTTTTGAGCTTTTCCAATAGACTGAACCTGATCAGCTTCTTCTCTGTAATATTATGAAGGATAAATATAAGCCTTATTTTTTTTGAGACTGATTCGAGAAGGTTAGTAATATTTGTAAGGATTTCTTTATTTTTTACATTCTCAAATCTGTGAAGCGTGACTACGGCAAACTTATCCGGAGGTATTTGCACATCGCTGATTTCGTTTATAGCCGGAGCTGCATAATTCAGAGAATCGTACAGTGTATTTATGTGCGTATTTACTTTCCTCCCGCTGTATTTTTTCAGATTGTTTACAGCCCATTCTCCCGGGCAGAACATTAAATCAGAAAGCCGGAAAGTTGTCTTTCTGAATATTTCCTCAGGGAACGGCTGAAATATATTGAACGATCTTAGACCCGATTCAACATGTCCCACCTGTAATCCTGACAATTTGCCCATCAGTGCGCCTATGACCGTGCTTAGAGTATCACCGTGTACCAGGACTATTCCTTTCTTATCTTTCCTGAAAATCATTTTCCTTTTAAGAAATGAAAATAAAAGTATCCTGAAGGACCATGTGATCATGGACAGAACTGAAGTTATATCCTTTCCTGAATAAAGGGATATGTCTGGTTTTTTGATCTCGAAGTTCGCAAGAATATCGTCAATAGTATCTTTGTGCTGACCGGTTGAAATATAATTATATTCGATACCTCTCAAACTCAGTTCTTTCATTACCGGCGCCATTTTTATCAGCTGCGCTTTTGTTCCGATCACAATGTGAATCATAAAATATTAGTCCTCTTCGACTTTATCGTAACGGAGTGTCGATATTTGCTCTGAAAGCAGTCCGATAAGAAAAATTATTACTCCAACACTTATGAGGAAGATCGAGAACTGAGTGTATCTGGCTCCAAGCAGAATTATTTTGTAAAACATATGTGACAATCCTCCCAGCACAAAAATAAGGCTTACAGGCAGGAATACTTTCAACGGTGAGAAAAGCATAGCGATCTTGATTATTATCAGGAGGAACCTGAAGCCGTCCCTGAATATCCTGATCTTACTTTTACCTATCCTTTTTTTAGCATGGATCGGGCAGTATTTAAGATTATATCCGGCTTTAATGATTGCCAGGGTGGAAGTTGTAGGGTATGAAAACCCGTTCGGGAACATGTAGAGAAATTTCTTGATGACCGATGTTTTAAATCCTCTATAGCCGCTTGTGAGGTCCTCGATCCTGACATTTGTAACATAACTTGCAAGCCGGTTGTAAAAAACATTTGCAAGATTTCTGTGAAAAGATCCTTCAGAAGTTTCTGTCCTGGCTCCGACAACGCAGTCATAGACACCCAGCAGATCAACGATCTTTGTTATATCTGCAATGTCGTGCTGTCCGTCCGCATCCATCATTACCACGAATTCTTTACTGGCGTTCCTTATTCCTGTTCTCACTGCTGAACCATTGCCCTTATTATAGGGGTGAGAAACGAGTTTTACTTCAGTGAATTTTAATACTTCAGCCTCAGTGCCGTCAGTCGAAGCATCGTTGACCACGATTATCTCATAGTCATTGAAGTTATCTTTCATGAACGATATGATTTTCTTAAGTGAAGAGGCGACAGCGTTCTGTTCGTTATATGCAGGGAGAACAAGCGATACTGATTTTGATATCATAATAGTTCCTTTATCTGAAATACTCTTTAATCTGAGCGATCACAAAATCCGTCTGTTCGTCCGTCATTTCCGGAAAAACAGGTATTGACAGGATCTCTTCCGAGATTTTCTCAGACCTTGGCAGGTCGCCTGAATTATAACCGAGTTCTTTGAAAGCGGGCTGAAGGTGAAGCGGAATGGGATAATGGATACCCGTTGAAACTTCATGTTCTTCAAGAAATTTTATCAGGTCTTTTCGGTACGGTGTTCTGATCACGCAAAGGTGATAGACTGGTTTAGCATAAGTTTCTTCATCTATGAATAAAACACGGTCTTCAAGCGCGTTTTTGTATTTTCTGACTATTTTGCGTCTTTTATCGTTCCAGTCAGCCAGGTGTTTCATTTTTACATTAAGAACCGAAGCCTGAAGGTTGTCCATTCTCGCATTCGTCCCTGCGATCAGATGTTCATATTTGGTAATTCTTCCGTGATCAGAAAGCATCTTTATTTTTTTATAAAGTTCCTCGTCATTTGTAACTGCTGCTCCCGCATCCCCGTATGCACCGAGGTTCTTTCCGGGGTAAAAACTGAAAGATGTTACTTTTGCGTAGCTTCCGACAGTTTTCTTCTTATATTCCGCAAGATGTGATTGGGCTGCATCCTGAATTACAGTTATGTTTTTATTGCCTACCGCTTCAACAACCGCATCATGATCCGCAGGCTGACCGTAAAGATCGACGATGATTACAGCTTTCGTTCTCTCTGTAATGGCTTTTCTCACTTCATTAGCATCAATAAGTGCGGAACTCTCGTGACAGTCTGCGAAAACAGGTTTCGCACCGCAGTTCACGATCGCTTCGGCAGTGGCAATAAATGTGTGAGAAGGGCAGATCACTTCATCTCCGGCTCCTACTCCCAGTGATCTCAGTATAAGTTCAAGTGAGGCAGTCCCGTTGGATGTACCTACGCAAAATCCTGCTCCGCACATTTCCGCCCAGTTTTTTTCGAACTGCTCAAGTTCCTTTCCCTTGACGAACGCCGAACTGCTTATCACACTGCTTATTGCGGTATCGATCTCATCTTTTATTGAAAGGTAATTAGCTTTAAGATCAACGAAAGGTATTTTCATTACACATCCCCCACCTGTAAAATTATCCTGTAATTTATTTTATTAATTTGTTTTTATCAAACTTTATATTTAAAAATTGCTTTTTCTGTTTTGACGGTTTACAATTCAGCGATGAACGACAGTAATGGAAAAATACTGCTTGAACTCTTATCTCCAGCAAAAGATCTGCAGGCGGGAAAGATCGCGGTCATATCCGGCGCGGATGCAGTCTATATCGGCGGACCGGAGTTTTCTGCACGCTCTGCAGCAGGAAACTCCTGGGACGAAATTGGTGAGCTTTGTTCATTTGCGCACCAGTATTATGTGAAAGTTTATGTTGCGCTGAATACAATATTCTTTGACGGTGAAGAAGCAAAAGTGCAGAATTCGCTGAACAAAGCTTATGATTCAGGAGCCGATGGAGTGATAATTCAGGATATGGGCATACTGAAGCTTGATCTTCCGCCTTTTAATATAATTGCATCGACTCAATGCAATAACGCTGATCCCGGGCATATAAGATTTATGCGTGATTCAGGTTTTTCCCGGATAATACTTGCACGCGAACTGAGTCTGGAACAGATAAGAAGGATCCGTTCTGAAGTACCTGACATCGAGCTCGAGGCTTTTATACACGGCGCATTGTGCGTTTCATACTCCGGAAGATGCTATTTCTCGCAATATCTCTCGGGCAGGAGCGCTAACAGGGGGAAGTGCATGCAGGTCTGCAGGCTTCCTTTCGATCTTGCTGATGCGGACAGGAAATTGATCATAAAAGATAAACATCTGCTTTCGACAAAAGACCTATGCATGTCGGGTCATCTGCACCAATTAATCGAT
>JAQVNT010000110.1 GCA_028702975.1 Candidatus Delongbacteria bacterium | reverse complement strand
ACTTTGATACCGTATATAGTTTCCCCGATCTTTTTTGGATTATCGGTTATCCACCGGAATGAATCTGCATACTTAGCAAGTATTTTCCGTGCGAGTTTCTTCCCTTTTGCCCCCGCACCCCACAAAACAAGCTCGCGGTAGTTGTCCCGCTCAAGCTCAAAGAAATACTTAAGCTTGAGGTCAAAGAACTGCTGGTCTGCATATTCGGGATTATTTCTGGAAACTCTTGCCGCATGGTCTCTCCAGTAATGCAGGATGCCGGAATGCTTGTCAACCATGGGCATGATTCCGTGCTTGAAGAACCTAAAACAAAGATCATAATCCTCCGGATAATCATCAGGTTCAAACGCTCCGGCTTTGAGCAGATCATTCCTGTGAGCCATCCAGCAGGACGACTGGATCACGCACTCTTTGTATATCTCGTTATAAGGATTTTCCGAAAGGATCACTTCGTTGAGCCATTTCTCGTATTTATGATAGCCGTCCTTAATCCCGTCGTCCGAAAAACATTCGATCATTCCGGTTGCTACAAAGCCTCTTCCCCGCTCTTCGAGAAGTTTTTTCATAGTTTCAAGTTTATGCGGAACCATGATATCGTCAGAATCCATTCTCGTAATATATTCACCTCTGCTGTGTTTTAAGGATGTTCTGAGTGCGGGAATTATTCCGGAACCTTCTTCATTGCCATATAATTTAATGCGGCGGTCACTTTCTGCATATTCCGAGATGATCGCTGAAGTATCATCTTCAGATCCGTCGTTTACGGCGATAAGCTCCCAATTAGTTTCAGTCTGACCGAGAATGGATTCAAGAGTTTTTCCGAGGAACCGGGAAGAGTTCTTCGCAGGCATCAGGATAGATATCTGAGGTTGTATATTTTTGCTCAAAATTGTTTTACTTACCCTTTTTTAACCTGACAAAATCAGCGAATCTTGACCTTTCCGCAGGAAATACTCCGTCAGAAACATACCTGACATCCTCTATTGAATAGAACGCATGAGGATTGTGTTTCTTAACTATTGATATTACTCTTTTGAGGTCTGCGCGTTTGAGTACCATGAAAATAATGCTCACCGGACCTGATGACCCTTCTGCCGGACTTACCGTAACACCGTATTTTGTATCCTCCCTCAGATGACTGATGAGTTCATCCGCGTCCGACTTTGTAATTACTCTCAGAACAACATTTCCCAGCGCGATCCTGTTCTCTATCACCATTCCTACAAAGTTTCCCATGGCGAAACCGACAGCATAACCGATCATGTTCCCCACATTATCCAGGTTCTTCATTACCTGCCCTATCGCTCCAAGCCAGATTATTATCTCGAAAAAAGCGAGGATCGGGGCCATGAACTTATAGCCTTTTGAAATAAATATGATCTTAATCGTCCCAATAGACACATCCACTATCCTTGCCAAAGCTATCAGCACAGGGATGCCTACCGAGACGAACAACGCTGAATCTGTGAACTCCATTTACCCTTCCGTTTATTTCGTTAATACCATTTTTCTTGTGCTCACCGCGATACCGTCAAGTTCCAGCCTGTAGAAATATATTCCGCTCGTGAGGGTTTCCGCATTAAAGCTGACAGTAAATTGCCCTGCCTTACAGAGCTCGTTGACAAGGTCTGCAACAGTCTCACCTTTAATGTTATAGACCGACAGTTTAACTTTTGAATCATATTTTAGAGAATATTGTATCGTCGTTACAGGATTGAACGGATTAGGATAGTTCTGATTCAGCTCAAATGAGTCAGGCCGGATGTTTTCTTCAGATATGCCCGATGTCTGGCTGCAGAGAGCTTTAATACAGAAATTCGAAGTTCCAGGGTAAGCATCGCCTGTATAATCCTGCATGTCCACCCATCCCTTTCCGTCATTGTAAAAACTCTCCCCTGCCGAAGCTGCTGACCTTACAATGGTCCTGTATTTAGATCCCAGGAGCACCGGAATGTCTGAAGTCCTGTCATAAGCCTGTCCGCCGTCAGAAAGAGAAAGGTAAATATAAAAATCATTCCCGCTTTCCAGATATACCGAATTAAGCAGATCGACAGTATGAAAACCCCTTAGTTCGAAATTACCTGATACCGAAGCCAGCTCGTCAGAAAGCACTCCTTCAGAATAAGTGTCATAAATTTTTGCCGTGTAAGCAACTCCGTCCTGTGCAGTATAGAAGCTTACTGAATTGATATATTCGTTCCTGTCGGCTGTAAAAGAATTAAAAGCCTCAGTGCAGCCTTCCATAGTATCTCTCCAGCCGTGATAGTCGTGATAGTAAATGTGCTCATATTTCAAAGGCTCAACATCACGGAAAGATATTGTTCCCATTTCCCAGTTGCGACATGAGTGCTTATCGTAATATGATATCCAGAAATATCCCCCGTAGCCCCAGCTCGAACCCCAGCTGTTCTTGACGAGCCATGCTCCGGGTCCTTCGGGCGCCTGGGTCACTCTGTTGTCGTCCCAGCCGATTATCGTTATCGCATGATTCGGCTCAAGAGGATCTGACGGAGGCTGATAATGCTCATACTCCGCGTTTATGAATTGCGAATCATACATCATGCATGTGCCTACCGCGCCTTCAGTCATCAGCCTGTATTTTATTGCATCGATATTATTAAGATGGTCGTTGATAGTGAACCATTCGATATGCCTGGGATAATAATGGTGATAGGCTGCGTCGTCCCTTCTCGGCGCTGTATCGTAGGACTGTCCGTCAATGTCCCTTACAAAACCTTCTCCCCTTGAAGTATAAGCCGCAGTCACCAGATAATCACCGCCCATGTGAACTTCGAGACCCTCGCTTTCCGGATAAATATCCTGATTGTAATACTGATTGAATCCGTTCCACCAGTCAAGATGGTATTCGGCCAGGTTAGGCTCACCTGTTTCACCGTTCTCCGCCCATAAACCTGTCATAATAAGATTGCTTTCCGTACTTGCTGCCGCTCCGTGAGTCCAGCATGTTCCTCCCTCCTGGGATTTGACCGCTGTAACATAGTTATTCCCTTCATAATCTCTCAGATCGAACTGCGAAGAATAACCTTCGAGCCAGCGTACATTGAACTTTTCCGTCGTAAGAATACTTCCATGAATATCTTCAATCTCAAAATATACCTGACCCTGAACAGGTGATGTTTCGGCTGTAATTGTGCCCGCCAGTGTATATTCGTTCATCTTATACTCGAACAGCTCGAACTGCGACACAGTCGCGAATCCGTCCTTACTGTAAAATCCTTTCGCTGAAGCCAGAGACGATTCATCCTGAACCGAGACATGAACTGTCATATCGCTGCCTGTTGATGCTAAACCTTTATAAAATGACAGAATTTTAGGAGCTTCCGCATCCGTATAGAATCCGATCGAATAACAACCGGTCGTGGTTGAATTACCAAGAATGTCCGTCAATTCAAAATAGATCGATCCTGTACAAACCGAGTCGGCTCCGGGTATTGAACCGTACCAGTTCTCTGTATATTTGACCCGGGTGAAATCAAGAGGTGTCAGAGCGCTTTCGCCTATAATGTAATAGCCTTTCACTGTACTAACACCTGTAGTATCCGCAAGCTGAAGAGCCAATTCCATATCGTTACCTGCATAAGCGCCAATTTCAGGCATAAGCGATTCAGTTCCCGATAATGAAATAACAGACGGCGCATCATCATCAACCGTGACTGTTATATCGTCAATATACCACTGGTCGCTGTAATTCCCCTGATAATGAAATCCTATGTTTATAGGAACTCCGGAGAATTGAGTAATTGGAAGAACAATGCTGCCCCACACACCCACATCAGGATCATCAGGTTCCGAATTTGGAAATCCCGAATATATCTGTGTCCAGGACGATCCACCGTCTTCAGAGACTGCAACTTCATGAAAAGTGGCAGCCGTCAGCCAGCGTCCGTTCTGCCAGAAAGTCAGCGATGCTTTTGAGGACTCTCCGAATGTTATTGCTGGGCTGATAAGCCAGTCATCCTGATCCCCGGTGTCATCCCAGTGGACCGCGCTTTTAGATCCTTCGTGTACAAGAGCTCCGTTAGTCGTGCTGCCTTCCTGAAAACCGGCCCCTGAAGTTACGAGCGACCATCCGGCAGGAGGAAAGGTTCCAGACTCGAAACCTTCGCTGAGCAGGGTCTGACCGTTCAATGACAGAACTGCGGCCAGCATCGTTAAGATAAATGAAGATATTTTCATGATCGTTCTCCGTTTTTTTTGTAAAAATAACAAATTTATCTTTGAATTCATATGATTATTTTGTATTTTCTTCTCAAGAAAAAGGTGGTTTTTATGCTATCGCTGCTTCCTGTACTTATAATTTTCTGTTTAAGCTACGGATCTATACCGAACGAAAAACTGTATGAAGTCGAAAGTGAGGGTTATTTTACAGCACTTACAAAATCAGCTCACGGGATCATCGCTTCGAACAATCTTGACAACGCTCTTTACCTGATAAATGAAGGCGGATTAAAAGTGCTGCTGGAAAATCCGGGCTGCGGCCGGTACATCTCGGTGCACAAAAACCTGATCGGATTTAAATTCATTGATACAAATACAGGCCTCCAGTCTCCCGCTTTTCTGGATATAACTTCAGGCAAAATCACTGAACTTGAAGAAAGATCTTATTATTGCGGGCAGGTCAGCTTTTCGGATGAAGGAACAACAGCCTACACGATAGGAAACACTTTAAAGATCATAAGTCCGGAAGGCAATATTAAAGAATCTGATCTCGGGTACTACTCAAATCAGGTCTCGATCTCACCTGACGGCAGATATGTGTGCCTGAACGGAGAAGGTCAGAGTTTTGATATGATCGATACTGAAAATTTTTACAGAAAAACGATACTTGATGACAGAGAGTATATCAGCTTCAAATGGTCGGCCGGTTCAGAATATGTAGCCTTAAGCACAATTGACGGAACCCTGAATGTCTATGATCTAAAAGACGACTCGGTACGCGGATACTGCAAAGCTTCTGATTTCAGCTGGGGCAGCGGATCGGAATTATTTTATATTGAAACCCGTCATGACGAAAAAAACCTTATTTCATCTGAGATCTTCGTTCTTGATGCAGGCAGTGGAGATATAAGAGCTTTAACGAACACTCCCGACATATATGAAATGTCGCCGGTTTACAGCGATGGAGTACTTTATTTTCATACTTTCGGAGAAAGAGAGATCTGGTCTTCGGATTTTGCGGATAAAAACTTATCCGGGGCAAGGACAATTTATTCGCACGATGGCGAACTGGAACTCAGGCCAATAAAAATAAATAATAAGCGGCTTTCAAAGGATATGCTGAATGTTCCCTACATCAACCAGGTCTTCAGTACTGACCTGTACGGCCACAGGTACGGCTGCTGCGCAGCTACAGCCTGCGCAATGGTTCTTGCCTACTATAAAATAATTCCTCACTGGAAAACATCGAACAACAACTGGGCTCATGTGATCTTCGACAATTACATTTACAATAATTTTACTTACGATATCCGCTACTGGTCAGACACATATCAGACTTACTACGGCACGGGGGGCGGAGACGGTTTTATGTGGAACGATCAGGGACACGGAGGCTCCTCTCCTTCAACGAACCAGAGATACTATCTTCAGCAGCACGGACTGACATCAGTTCAATACTGGTCGAATTTTTATACTACGATAACCGGTCATCTTAACAGCGGGTATATGCATCCGATGTGCGTGATGCTTACTGAGAGCGGACACCTGATAGACCCGATAGGAGTTGCCGATGCAGGACAGCAGCTTCTTTATTACAACGACCCTTACGGCGACAAGAATTCAGCTTATCCGAGTGAGTACGGTGACGGTGTTCTGTACGACTGGCCGGGCTTTAATGCGGGCTACGAAGATCTCAGTTCTGTCGCCTGGACGACATCAGCTATAGGAACG
>JAQVNT010000109.1 GCA_028702975.1 Candidatus Delongbacteria bacterium | reverse complement strand
CTCTGATTCCCTGAGCAAAGATTACGGTTTAGAAAGCCCGGAAATTGCCGTCCTTTCACTAAACCCCCACGCCGGTGACGGGGGCCTGTTCGGCGATGAGGAAGCCCTGATCATTGCGCCGGCTGTTGCCAGGCTCAATGAAGGTGCCGCATCCGGCAGAGCGAAATTTACCGGACCGCTCGCGGCTGACACTGCTTTCACAAGAAAGAACCTTGAGAGAACGGACGCGTTTTTGGTGATGTATCACGATCAGGGATTAATACCTCTCAAGCTGCTTTCGTTCGGCAGCGCGGTAAATTTCACCGCCGGTCTTCCGATAGTGCGCACTTCTCCCGATCACGGGACGGCATACGATATTGCGGGGAAAGGGGTTGCCGATATCAACAGTTTTAAAAATGCTGTAGAAAAGGCTCTTTATCTAAGATGATGCTACATCTCGTCCGGCGCAATGAGGAACATATCCTCCCGCACCTTGATCTCATTAACTATCTTTACCCTTATTTTATGGTGCCTTAAATAATCGTCTTTTATCTTTGAAAGGAATCGGTTGAACTTGTTTCTAAACTCCAAAGGGGATGAAACCGTAGTAATATCAAGATCATTATCAAGCGCGATAGTATTAACATTGTATTTTATGACACCGAATTGCGTAGCGATGAATACAACATCCACTTCGGCTTTTTTTATCATATTGTAACCCACGCTGACAAGTTTATTGTCGAACTGAGCGTTCGTGCAGTCCTTGTTCGCCTGAATATCCTCAAATCCTATTATTCCCTCTTTGTGGCAGTAAATTATATCGGCAAGGTTGGATTTGAGTTTCATTGCAAGGTTGTAGGTCTGCGGGCTCTTCTCATACTGTTCCACCTGCTTAAGGATCTGGTTCTTTATCAGGTAGTGGGTAATATGCAGTTTGTTAGGCTCATAATTAATGTGTGTGTTTATGCCGATAATAATATCTTCGTGAAATATCGACGCATCATGAATTACAGCAACATTAATTTCCTTCATATAACAATTTCCTTTAAAATTCGACGATTTTTGTTTTCCTAAATATATTAAATAATTTCTTGTTATTCCGCAATAATATTATATCTTTTTTTTGTTAAGCATTTAAGAGGTTTTTATGATTAAATACGCTCAATTTATACTTATTATAATGTGTCTGCTACTTATTTCATGTACCGCTCCGGTGGCCGAGAGGAACAAATCAGGGAAAATAATCGCTATGTCTCCGGGGATCGTGGAAACATTATTTTTTCTTGGTTCGGGAGATGATATAATAGGAACAAGCGGACACTGCAGTTATCCGGAAGCCGCGAAAGAAATCCCTGTCGTGGGCGGCATATCAGAACTCAATTACGAATTTGTTCTGACAGCTAAACCTGATGCTGTTTTTCTTATGCCCTCACAGGACCACATTACGCAAAAACTTGACAAGTTCGGAATAAAAAGTGTAACTGTCCCGCAGGAAAGCCTTGAAGATATTCTGAATTCTTTTCTCGTGATCGGAAAACAGCTCGGTAAAGAAAAAAGAGCATCCGCGATAAAGGATTCGCTTGAGCTTGTTCTGAACTCATACAGAAAACCGGCCGGTCCGTTAAAAGTATTGATCTCTGCCGGAAGAGAGTACGGAAGCAGAGTATCTTATATTTATTCGAACGGGAGGAACGGGTTTCTGAACGACATTATAACCCTGCTGGGTCATGAAAATGTACTTGAAACATCTATACCTTATCCTAAGATCGGTACTGAAGCGATAATGGCTTTAAACCCTGATATCATTCTCGATCTTGTACCTGATACGAATATGCCTGACGTTACAAAGCTTCTTGACGACTGGGAGTTTTTTAAAAATACTGAAGCGTGGAAAAATGGACGGATCTATATAATTGGAGGCAGTCATACAACTGTTCCAGGCCCCCGGATATTTGATTTTATAAAAGAATTAAAAGAAAAAGGGCTCTGAAAAAGAGCCCCGGAAAGTTTTTTGTGTATTATCAGAACATTACTTTTGTCGTTACGCTGATAGTCTTGACCGTTTCATTCTTACCCTCGATCTCGCCGTTGCCGTCCATATCCTGGAAAGTGTATCTGTAATCGAACATTATCGCAGTTCCATCGGCGATGTTGTAGCCTAAAACATAACCCAATACAGTACTGGGTGTTTTCCACTCTTTAAAATCCTCTACATTGTTCTGCATATAGTAGGCTTTCGCGGCCGCAAGTTTCGGGACCAGCTTCTCGTTTATGGCAAATTCACCCGTGAGTGATTTTATAGCTTCAATATCCTCACCGTCACCTGATCTCATGTCCTGATAATTAGCGGTCAGTCTGAATATTCCCCATCCGTCAAAATGCATACCGACAAAGTACCCGTCGAGAGCCGGTATATAATCCAGCAGATCCTGTTTGGTCATAAACGTGCCTGAATTTGCATCATAGAATGCTCTTTCCATCTCGTAGGTTGGGTTGAAGTAACCGAATAAAAACTCGCCGTCAGTGTGTCTGTACTCGGCTCTGAAAACGAACGGTCCCGATTTGATCCTGAAAGCGGGAGCTGAAAATCCCCATCCGTATCCGTCTATCTGAGCCATCTGACCGTAAACATCGATCCCGACAAATTCGCCTTTATAAAGCGGATAGCCGATATCGAGACCCCAGATCGAAAGTGTGGATGTTCTGTCCTTGAAGTTCTCCAGATCCTCTTTTTTTAGTCCGTCGATTATACCGTAAGATACTGCCTGATCGGTAAATGCTGTATCGTTATCTGATTCGTATAGGTAATAATCGTATTCCGTCGCGTAATCTCCGTCCTCGGGATACCTGTCTATCTCGTTCGGATATCCGTCATCGTCGTTGTCCCTGAGCCCGTTGTATTCGTTCAGATCAGCCGCGAAAGTAGCTCCGACTGCCAGCTCGCCCCATACTTTGTAGAACGCCCTCGTTCCGATCAGAAGCCCGGGTTTGTCAGTGATCAGCTCCTTGTAGTTGTTGATAAGAAGCTCTCCGCCGAACTTTTCAGCTTCGAAGCTCATCTCCATTCCGAGTCTTTTGTAGTGCGGATACTCTATCATGTTCGAGTAGCCGTCAACGATGATATTATACCCCAGATAGCTGTAATCGAGTCCGCCCAGCCTGATATAGAACGGATCACCTTTCTTTGCCCATCTAACATAATATATCTTGTCAAGATAATCCTCGAACTCGTCCCAGTCCTCTTCTCTTATATTACCTTCCTCGTCAAGAAGAAGCTGTATATCAACACCGAACCCCAGTTTTCCGAGAGGGACATCGAGCCTTAAGCCTATCTGCTGATAATTTTTCCCGTCAACCGTGACCGCTCCTATAACCGCCGCACCTTCGATGCCCTGCGATTCTTCACCTCCGGTAACTGTCGGAGTATTTGCGGAACTCTCCGTTTCTTCCTGCGCATAAGTAAATACGCTTAAAAGTAACAACATCGCTAAAATCATTTTTTTCATGATCCGTCCTCCATATAAATTGGATTTTTTCAAACTTTTCAAAGGCAAGATAATTTCATTTATAAATAATGTCAACTGATTTTAAACATATCCGGGAATTTCGATCGTGAACCGCGTACCTTTTCCGGGCTTGCTTTTAACATAAACCTTACCGCCGCTTATGTCCAGGAACTCTTTAACAAGAATAAGTCCCAGCCCGGTACCTTTCTCTTCGTTGGTTCCAGCCGTTGAAAAAGCTTCTTCGACCTTGAACAGTTTTTGGATATTTGACTTTTCTATTCCGATTCCGTTATCCTCCACATACAGCCTGACGATCTCCCCGACCGGTCTTGCCGAAATGACGATCCTTCCGCCTTCTCCCGTAAACTTTATTGCGTTAGCTATGAGGTTCCTTATTATTGTATCGAGCATGTTGCGGTCTGCATTCACAAAACACGCCGCGGGGATCCTGATCTCAGTTGAAAGCTCTTTCGAATTGATATTATTACCCAGAAGCTGCAAATTGTACTCGACTATCTCCCTGACATTTATTTTCTCAGGAACAAAATCAATTTCTCCGGCTTGAGCTTTTACCCATTCGAAAAGGTTGTCAATAAGTTTCAGAAGTCTTTCGGATGAGCCTAAGATCATTTTTACATAACTCCTCCTTTTCGATTCGTCGATCTTATCGTAGAATTTGTCCAGAAAATCAGCCGTTGAGTGTATGGCCGTAAAAGGATTAAGAAGGTCGTGGTGGATTATTCTGAAGAATTTGTCTTTTGTTGCGTTCATATCCGACAGCTCTTCATTTTTCAGCCTGTAGATCTCGGCTTCTTTTTCTTTCTTCTCTGATTCATATCTGATCTGCATTTCGAAAATCCTGTTCTGAGATTCTTCAGAAAATATTTGATCCTTAAGCACAAAATGTTTTTTCAGATATATTAGGGCATTCTCAAAATCGCCCTTTTTTTCATAAGCCTCGGATATCTGCCCGTAAAAGTTCAGAAGATGATTATTCGAATGGATCGAATCGGCAAGTTTTTCGCCTTCAAGTCCTTTTTCAAGAGAGAGATCATATTCACCGGTCTCAAAATAGTGGGTACAGATATTCGAAAGCGCAGTAGCCATTCCTTTGTTATATAAGTCTTTTCTGCTTATTTCATACGATTCGTTAAAATGTTTAAGAGATTTATTTTTGTCTCCTTTATGTTTCCAGACAAGACCGATATTATTCAAAGACCTGCTTAAAGCATGTTTATTACCCGTCTCCCTGTCTATCTTCATAGACTTTTTAAAATACTCAAGTGCTTTATCGAAATCTTTCAGATTATCGTAAACAAGTCCAATATTGTTATATGCTGTCGAAATACTTGATCTTTCAGCTGTTCTTATTTTGATCGCAAGGGCTTTTTCATAATATTCGAGAGCTTTGTCGAACTGCTTGAGCCTGAAATATACAATACCTATGTTATTCAGAGCGAAAGCTATGTTCTTATCGTCTTTCATCTCATCGGCAGCGGCGAGAGATTCAATAAAGTATTTTTGAGCTTTGTTATAGTCGCAGACAGTAAAAGCCGCATTGCCGAGTATATTCAGAGCCCCGTACTTTCCCCTGGGATAATTGATTTCATTTGATCTTAATAGCGTTTCTGCTGCACCCGATACGATCTTTTGATAATTATCCTTGGTAAAATTCTTCAGTACTTCGTCTTTGAGTAATTCAATAGTACGGTCTATCTCTTTTTTTGCCCTTTCCACTCTGCTCCCCTTTAATGCTCCCCGTTTCAAATATAAAACAAATCCTTACTTTTTACAAGTGGTGAACATAATGTTTTTTATTGAATTACCGCCGAAATTAGTTTAAATTCCGTATCAGCGGATAAAACGGGGGGTTTATATGATCGAAAATATTGTCAGAGCGGTTATCATAAACAGCGATAAGAACGAGATCCTTCTCGCAAGGCAGAAAGATAAAGATTACACTTTTCTGCCCGGAGGGCACATCGAGTTCGAAGAGACGGCAAAAAATGCGCTCGACAGGGAAATGGTGGAGGAGATAGGCACTGAAGGGAAAGTAGGTCCTCTTCTATGGACGATCGAAAATATCTTTAATGATTCAGATAATAAGAGCTGCCATGAGATCGCTTATTATTTTCTTTATGCATATTATGAAAGATTCTATAATTTCAAGGTCGATTCACTTGAAGATCATCTTGAATTTTTATGGGTCAATCTTGACGATCTGGAGTTTTTTAACATTAAACCCGCGCTGCTTGCGGATCTGATCAGAAAATTCAATTCCGGTGAAGAAACTGAGAACTTCTATTCCGAGTCAGAGGATCAGAATTTGAACAGTATATAAATAAAAAGTACTATACTTATCACAAATGAAACGGACGAGAACATCAGGCTGATGACGGTTTCTTTTGAAACAGAGTCGTTCATGAGGGTCATCAGTTTGAAATACGC
>JAQVNT010000108.1 GCA_028702975.1 Candidatus Delongbacteria bacterium | reverse complement strand
AAAGCTAAGTGAGACTTGAAAAACTAATATCGCTGCTTAAGCAAAAAGAATCCAAAAGGCTTGAATTTAAGAAATTTCGGGATGAGATCTCAGCTACGCTTTTCGAGACGGTGTGCGCATTTCTGAACAGAGACGGCGGAGAAATAATAATCGGCGCAGATGACGACGGAAAGATCATCGGCATCGAAGAAAGCAGGATCGACAGAATGATGAACAATATCGTCACGATGTCCAACAATCCCGACATAGTTGATCCGCCCTTTATACTCGACCCGCATAAATATGAGATCGAAGGAAAATCAATTATTTACCTGAACATACCGGAGTCATCTCAGGTTCACAGGTTCAAAGGAACGGTTTACGACAGAAGCTCAGACGGCGATTTTAAGATAAAAGAACCGCAGAGAATAGCCGCGATAAGCAATAGAAAAAGCGGGTTTTATTCTGAAATGAGGCTTTGCCCTAATATTTCATTTAGAGATCTCGATCCTGAAACATTTAAGGGAATGCGAAACAGGCTTAGCGGTGTAATCAAATATTCAGGCTCAAAGAGATACGGTGGTTATGTAAAAGTCGGGTATATTGATCTAAGTAAAATGAATGGACAAGATGGCACGATTGGTGGCACGATTGGTGGCACGATGAATGGCACGATTGGCGGTGTAAATGAGCCTGAAAGGCAGAAAGTTGCATTAAATGATACAATAAATGATACAATAAATGATACAATAAAGTTGATTGTAAATTTAATAAAATCTAATCCTGATGCGACTAGGGAAGAAATGGCTGACACATTGAAAATCAGTACGGCCAGCGTATCAAGAAAATTAAATGAATTAAAAGAATCAGGCACGATTAATAGAATTGGCTCGAAGAAAAACGGTCACTGGATCGTCATCAAGAAGTAACCCACCCAAGTCCCACCCAAGAAAGTTCGGAAAAGAGTTCGGAAAAAAAGCACGAATGGCGGAATGGATGGCGGTAATGCCCCAAAAGAATGTCCCAGTAAATGTCCCAAAAGAAGGTGGGAGTAAAGGTCGGAGTAAAGGTCGGAGAAAAGGGTGACAAAAGAGACTACCCCAATGACTACCCCAGCAACTACCCCAAAAGAATCCCCCTCATTTTCAGGTTGATAATACAGCTGACTTGAATTATATTTACCTTTTAATAACGAATTACGGATCGCAAGGCTGAAAAAAACAAAAGCGAACACAAGAGGCTGAAAAGAGAATGAAGCACGGTCGCATAGACGACATAATTAATAACGGGGAAAGCCAGACCCTCGAATTCAAAAAGAATTTCGATCAAGCCGCGCTCGAAACCGTATGCGCTTTTGCGAATGCTTCAGGCGGAGTTGTTCTTATAGGCATAAACGATGATAAAAAACCGGTTAATGACCTAAAGGTCGGTCCCGAAACTCTTCAAAACTGGATAAACGAGATAAAAAACAAGACGCAGCCTCAACTTATTATTGACGCGGAGATCAGGGAATATGACGGGTCAACTATAGCAGCTCTCTTCGTTGACGAATATCCTATCAAGCCTGTCGCACTCAAAGGAAGGTATTTCAAGAGAGTCAGGAACTCAAACCATCAGCTTTCTTTAAGCGAGATCAGCGACCTGTACCTAAAGACAATGAACAGCAGCTGGGACTTTCATCATGACCCGCATCATTCTTATGAGCATATTTCGGAAGAAAAGATACTCAAGTTCATAAGAAAAGTCGAAAAGCACAATAATTCCGGGATCAGCATGACCCCTTACGAGTTTATGGCTAAAATGGAGTTTATCAGAGACGGTAAGATCACTATCGGAGCCTTTCTCCTCTTCGCGAAGGATTATTGTGTTATAACGGATATTCAGGCCGGCAGATTTAAAAGCCCGACAAAAATTATTGACGACAGGATAGAATTTTATAATCCGGGGAAACTCTTCGGAGGCATTACGATGGAGGATCTTCTGACCAATAATTATACTTCGCAGGCAAGAAACAAAGTAATAGCGAAAGCATTCAAGGAGATCGGTTCAGTTGAAAGGTACGGATCAGGCATAAAAAAGGTATTTGATATATGCAGAGATTACGGAGTCATTCCGCCAAAATTCGAAGAAAAGTTCAACGGCTTTTTTGTCACCCTATACAAAGAAAGGCTGAGTGTAAGCGATGGTACTGTAAATGATACTGTGAATGTCCCAGAAATGTCACAAGAAATGTCACAAGAAATGTCACAAGAAATGTCACAAGAAATGTCACAAGAAATGTCACAAGAAATGTCATCAATCATGCAGTTGGTAAAAGAGAATAGCGCAATAACTGCCGAAGAAATGGCCGTGAAGCTGAATGTCACAACAAGGACAGTTTACAGAATTATATCTGTACTAAAAAAAGAAGGCTTACTTGAACGTGTTGGTGCTACAAAGAACGGCCGCTGGGTAATTATAAACAAAAATTTCGGAGATAAATAGACTATGTTCAAGAACAAGACACTGCTTATAACAGGCGGAACGGGTTCGTTCGGGAACGCCGTACTCAACAGATTCCTCGGCACGGAAGTCAAGGAAATAAGGGTATTTTCCCGCGATGAGAAAAAGCAGGACGACATGAGGCGTCAGTTGAACAATTCAAAGCTCAAATTCTACATCGGCAACGTTAGAGACTATGACAGCGTTTTCGAAGCTACGAAGGGAGTTGATTATATTTTCCATGCGGCGGCATTAAAGCAGGTGCCTTCCTGCGAATTTTTCCCGATGGAGGCCGTGCGGACAAATGTGATCGGAACTTCTAATGTCATTAAGGCAGCGATAGCCAATAAAGTTAAAAAAGTGGTTGTTTTGAGCACGGACAAAGCCGCGTACCCGATAAACGCGATGGGGATTTCCAAGGCGATGATGGAGAAAGTCGCGATAGCGGAATCGAGGAATGTGGATGAGAAGGAAACGACGATATGCGTTACCCGCTACGGCAATGTGATGGCCTCGAGAGGCTCGGTGATCCCGCTTTTCATCGAGCAGATCGAAGATGGAAAACCGCTCACCATAACCGATCCCGACATGACAAGATTCTTAATGAGCCTCGAGGAATCCGTTGACCTCGTACTTTTCGCATACAAGAACGGCCGTCAGGGCGATCTTTTCGTCCAGAAAGCCGCATCAAGCACGATCAGAGACCTCGCTCAGGCAATGGTGAATTTGTTCAAAGCAAAAAATAAAATTCAGATAATCGGAACAAGGCATGGCGAAAAGAAATACGAGACCCTTCTTACCAAAGAGGAAATGGCTTTCGCGGAAGATCTCGGCGACTTCTTCAGAGTCCCGGCAGACACGAGAGATTTGAACTACGCCAAATTTTTCGATAAAGGCGAAAAGCAGGAAAAGGAGCTCACCGATTATAATTCAAGCAATGTGGAACTGCTCGATGTCAAGGGAGTTGAAAAGAAACTGCTGACGCTCGATTATATCAAAAGCGAAATTAAAAGGCTGAAGAAAGCTAAGTGAGACATGAAAAACTAATATCGCTGCTTAAGCAAAAAGAATCCAAAAGGCTTGAATTCAAGAAATTTCGGGATGAGATATCAGCTACACTCTTTGAAACGGTGTGCGCATTTCTGAACAGAGACGGCGGAGAAATAATCATCGGCGCAGATGACGACGGAAACATAATCGGCATCGAAGAAAGCAGGATCGACAGAATGATGAACAACATCGTCACGATGTCCAACAATCCCGATACGCTTGATCCGCCCTTTATACTCGACCCGCATAAATATGAGATCGAAGGAAAATCAATTATTTACCTGAACATACCGGAGTCATCTCAGGTTCACAGGTTCAAAGGAACGGTTTACGACAGAAGCTCCGACGGCGATTTTAAGATAAAAGAACCGCAGAGAATAGCCGCGATCAGCAATAGAAAAAGCGGATACTATTCAGAAACAAGAATTGTAGAACACATCGGCGAAAAAGATTTTGACAGATCAACATTCGAAAAAGTGCGTAACAGGCTGCTTTATCTAAAGGAGGATCACCCATGGGCAGGCCTTACCGATACTGATTTATTGCTCCGGGCAGGTCTTGCAAGACAAAACGAAGACACAGGGAAAATCGAATATTATACAGCCGCTGTTCTACTTTTCGGGACGGAACTGGGAATTCAGAGCATTATTCCTCAATTTAAAATTGACGCCGTGGTAAAGATCAACGATACTGACAGGTTTGATGACAGAAAAGATTTCAGGATCAATCTGATAGACGCTTATTCCGAGATCATGACTTTTATTGAAAAATATCTTCCTGATCCTTTTTATTTTGAAAACGGGCAGAGAGTGAGCCTGAGGAATAAGATTTTCAGAGAGGCAGTCGTTAACCTGATAGTTCATAGAGAGTATTATAGTCCTTTTCCTGCACGAATAGTGATTACAAAGAAGAGTGTCGAATTCACTAATCCATGCAATCCCAGACACATAGGAAAGATCGATACGGGAAATTATCTTACGCACCAGAAGAATCCTTTAATATCAAAGTTTTTTCTTCAGTTGTCGTGGGTGGAAGAAGTAGGCACCGGAATATATAACATCACAAAATACATGCCCTACTATACAAAAGGCGCAAAAGCGGAATTCATTGAAGATTCGATGTTTAGGACAATTATTCCCTTCAGATTTGCCTCTCCAAATGATTCAGACAATGAAAAGACTCCGGATCACATTTATACGGAGCTTTCAGATGAAATTACAGATGGTGTAAGAAAGGTAAAAGATTTCATAGCAAAAAATCACGGATGCAGAATGCCTGAAATCGCTGCGGGGCTGAATATGCCTGCCAGAACGCTGGAAAGGTATATTAAAATTCTTAAACTCAGCGGTGTTATTGAGTTCAAAGGTTCAAGACGCTTTGGCGGATATAATGTTGTTGGTTATTTAAAGATTGGTGGCGCTAATGGCGGAATGGATGGCGGTAATGGCGGAATGAATGAGGGAATAAATGAGCCTAAAAAGATAAATGTCCCAAAAGATGTCCCAAAAGATGTCCCAAAAGATGTCCCAAAAGATGTCCCAAAAGACTTAAGCTCAGAAAGACAAGAAATAATTTTCAATTTAATAGATAAAAACAAAGACATAACAATAAAAGAAATGGCTGATTTAACGAATGTCGATCCAAAAACGATAAAGAGAGATTTGGAGAGATTAAAAGAAGAACACATGATCAGAAGAGAAGGCGGCAGAAAGCTCGGCCACTGGGTAATTATAAACAACGGAAAGAAAAAATGAAAAGACTTAAAGTTATGACGGTGGTGGGAACGCGGCCGGAGATCATCAGGCTCTCGGAAGTTCTAAAAAAGCTCGACTCATCCAAAGCGATAGAGCATATCCTTGTCCATACGGGGCAGAATTACGATTTCGAGCTTAACGAGGTGTTCTTTAAGGATCTCGGTTTAAAAAAGCCCGATCACTTCCTGAACGCGGCTAAAGGCAACGCGTCGGAGACTATCGGCAACATCATCATTGAGATAGATAAAGTGCTCGATTCGGTCAAACCTGACGCATTCCTCGTACTCGGCGACACGAACTCATGCCTCTGCGCCATACCGGCCAAAAAAAGGCACATTCCCATTTTCCACATGGAGGCGGGAAACAGGTGCTTTGACCAGCGCGTGCCGGAAGAGACGAACAGGAAGATCGTGGACCATACTGCCGATATCAACCTGACCTATTCAGACATAGCGAGGGAATATCTGCTCCGCGAAGGACTTCTCCCGGACAGGGTCATAAAAACAGGCAGCCCGATGCATGAGGTCATATTGGCCAACGAGGAAAAGATCCTAAAGTCGGACATCCTCAAAAAAACAAAGCTCAAACAGTACAATTATTTCGTAGTTTCCGCGCACAGGGAAGAGAACATCAATTCCGATAAGAACTTCTACGCGCTGTTTGAAGCATT
>JAQVNT010000107.1 GCA_028702975.1 Candidatus Delongbacteria bacterium | reverse complement strand
GATAAAAATAATAACTGACAAAGAAGGAAGCGTTGGGATTACTGTCTAAAATAAATTCTCCGTCTGATATAAAAAAGCTCGAAACGGAAGAAATGAGGGAGCTTGCCGCCGAAACGAGGAAATTCATTATCGATAATGTTGATAAGACGGGCGGACATCTCGCTCCAAGTCTGGGAACTGTAGAGCTGACTATTGCACTTATGAAAGTTTTCGATCTTCCTCACGATAAACTTGTATGGGATGTGGGTCATCAGGCTTATGCGCACAAGATATTTACAGGCAGAAGGGATGTTTTCCATACAAACAGGCAGCTCGGCGGTATCAGCGGTTTTATAAAACCTTCGGAATCAATGTACGATTCGTTCGGAGTAGGTCACGCCTCCACATCGATCTCTGCAGGTTTCGGGTTCGTTATGGCAAGAGAGATAAACGGTGAGGATTATAAAGTTATTTCGGTGATCGGAGACGGATCGATTACAGGCGGCATGGCTTTTGAGGGACTCAACAATGCAGGTGTTTCCGGAAAGGATTTTATTGTCATTCTCAATGACAACGAAATGTCGATATCTAAAAATGTAGGAGCTGTTTCAAAATACACCACATCTCTGCTTTCTGACCCGACTTTCAACAGGATCAGGAACGACATCTGGGATTATGCCGGGAAGTACAAAGTCGGCAAGCATATAAGGAAAGGTCTGGCCAAGATCGAGGACAGCTTCAAGAGTCTTCTGACTCCGGGGATATTGTTCGAGAAGCTCGGCTTCAACTATATCGGTCCTGTGGACGGTCACGACATACAGGCACTCGTCAAAGTTCTAGAAAACATAAAGAACAAGGTCACAGGTCCGGTTTTTCTGCATATACTTACAGAAAAAGGAAAAGGCTACAAGCCTGCTGAACAGGACGACAAGGGAACATATCACGGCGTAAATCCCGGTATACTGGCACAAGAAAAAAAGGAGCAGAAGGACAGTCCGAAATATCAGGATGTTTTTGGTAAAGCCCTGTGCGAGATAGCAGAAAAGGATAAGAGGATCGTTGCCATAACAGCCGCGATGAAGATAGGTACCGGCCTAAGCGACTTTGCTGAATTATATCCCGAAAGATTTTTCGATGTGGGGATAGCTGAACAGCATGCCGTTACTTTTGCCGCAGCCTTGTCATGCAGGAATTTAAAACCTGTTGTAGCGATCTATTCCACTTTTCTTCAGAGATCATTCGACCAGATAATCCACGACTGCGCTCTTCAGGAACTCGACATGATCTTCGCAATAGACAGGTCAGGACTTGTCGGCGAGGACGGCCCTACCCATCACGGTGTTTTCGACATATCATACCTCAGGATCATACCGAACATTATCATAATGTCTCCAAGTAACGAATCAGAGCTGAGGAACATGTTCTACACGGCTTCAAAGCTGAAAGGCCTGTTCGCCATAAGATACCCCAGAGGATCAGGCATAGGTTCAGGTTTTGATTCCCCTTTCAGGATGGTCACGATAGGTAAAGGCGGGAAACTTACCGAAGGAAAGGATACTGCGATCATGTGCGTGGGTAATATTACAAATCAGGTGTTGAAGGCCTGCGTGATATTGAAAGAAAAAGGTATTAATCCTGCCGTTTTCGATATGAAGTTCATAAAACCTCTTGATACAGAGATCCTTGATGAAGTATATTCAGGCTACAAAAATATTATTACAGTGGAGGAAGGCAGTCTGACCGGAGGTTTCGGTTCGGCAGTTATGGAATATTATAATTCCAAAGGTAACAATAATGTAAATTTGAAGCGAATAGGTATTCCGGATAAATTTATTGAACACGGAAGCACAGACAAGTTGATGAAGAAGATCGGGCTAGATAGTGAGGGTATAGCGGCATCAGTTGAGGAATTTGTAAAAAAAACTTCACTTTGACCTTGCATTAAGCATAATAATGACTTATATTTATACCGTTACTTTGATGAAGAACTGAAAGAAGTGGGAAGGGTCCCACTTTTTTTATATGAATAAGGAGGGTGTTTACGGAAGACACAGCTAAAATATCTGATACGGTGAGACCGATCGCAGAGAAATACGGACAGGAACTTGTGGATGTTACGATAACTTCGAATTCGAGAGGCCCGGTACTGAGGATAATTGTAGGTTCAAAAGAAGGTCCGACCATAGGCGACCTTACATCAATAACAAAGGAATTCAAAAAACTGGCGGATACGGAGGGTATGAAAATGCTGCCTCCCGATTACCAGCTTGAAGTCAGCTCGCCCGGTATAGACAGGGAGCTCAGAGAGTTCAGGGACTTTTCATGGAACGAGGGGAGGACGCTTAAACTGTCCGTTAACTCAGGCGAAAAGACCGTAAATCTTGAAGGGGAACTTATAAAAGCAGAAGCCGATAGAATTGTTCTTAAGACTGAAACGGAAGAGCTTGAAATAGCTTATAAAGATATACAGAAAGCAAAAATAAAAATTAAATTTTAACCTAAAATCCGGAGGCTGTATCAAATGGATACCCGAGAAGTAGTGAACGCCATAGAAGGCATAATCAAAGAGAAAAAGATCGAGAGGTCTAAACTCTCCGAGATCGTAAAATCGATCTTTCTCAGCATACTCAAAAAGAAATTTAATCTTGACGAGGAAGAGAACGCCGAAGATTATTTCAGCGTAACTTTCAATATAGATACCGGAGATGTCGAGATCATGCACGATCGCGAGGTCGTGGCTGATGAGGATTTCGACAATCCTGTGAGCCAGATAAAGCTCACCGATGCGCTCGCGATAGACCCCGATGCTGAAGCCGGCGATGATCTGCCTGAGATAATCGATTTCAACTCTTTCGGCAGAAGGCATATTATTGCCGCCAAGCAGATACTCGCGCAGAAGATCAAGAAGGTCGAGAGAGCCAACACTTATGACACGTATATCGAGAAGATAGGCGAGATCATAATGGGTTCGATACACCAGATAACTCCGAGGGAGATCAAGATCAATTATGACGATATCGAAGTCATTATGCCCAAATCAGAATCCGTATTCAATGAAAGATACAGAAGGGGAGAGCTGCTCAAGGCTGTCATTAAAGATGTTTACTTCAAGAACCAGGATGTTAAGGTCATCGTGTCAAGGTCAGACAGCGATTTTATAAAGAAACTTTTCGAGACAGAGGTTCCTGAGATCAGCGACGGCATAATTGAGATCATCCAGGTCGCCAGAAGACCGGGTATCCGTTCAAAAGTGATACTTGAAACACTCGATTCAAGGGTGGACCCGGTAGGAGCATGTGTCGGGCAGAGAGGCGCAAGGATCACCGCGATCGTTTCCGAGCTCAACAAAGAGAAGATCGATATAATCCAGAAGATAAACGAGCCTAAGATGTTCATTACAAGGCTGCTCGGAATAAAAACAGAATATCAGCTTGATCTCGATGTTGAGAATAAGACCGCCGAAGCTATAGTTCCTGATCATATTTACGACGATGTTATGGGACTAAGGAACAGCAATGTCGAGCTTACTGAAGAGGTGTCAGGCTATAAGCTTAAAGTCATGACAGAGTCGGAGTATGAGGAGATGACTAACCTTACGATAGAAAAAGTGGAAGAATTCACCGATGAGTTGAAGGCTCTACTTGCAGCTAACGGAATAAAAGACGCCGAGACTTTCTATGAAACTGAAAAGGATGTGATCCTTCAGATGGAAGGAATGGATGAAAGCAAGTATAATTATATAAAGGCTACTCTTGACAGCTACTATTCAGAATAAAGACGAGCTGAGGCAGAAGATCGTTTCTCTTTTGCATTTCTCTTTCAGATCGGGCGCAGCTGTAATAGGACAGAACAGGATAATGGCCGGGAATGCGCAGTCGCTCGGGCTTGTTCTTGTGAACATGAATGCGAGTCCGAATACTTTAAGATCGCTCGTAAAACTCGCGGGTGACGACAAAGTCAGTCTTCTTGACGAGAACTTCGATCTGGGTAATGAAACAGGGAAAGCCGGCGTGAAAGTGATAGGATTAAAAAGGTCTGAACTTCAGGAGCAGATCGGGCAACTTTTAAAACAATACATGAAGGGATATGAAAATGAAAGGTAAAAGTATTCAAATTTCAAAAATCGCAAAACAGCTTGAGATATCCTCTCAGAAAGTATTGGATTTCCTGCAGGTCGAATGTCCGGATGTCGATATTTCTAAAGGTATCATTTCTAAGATTGATGAAACATCCTACGGTATAGTTCTCAAAAAGTTCGACCCGGAAGGTTATAAGAGCCTTGAGGATAAAAAAACTGAAGACAAAGCTGATGACAAAATCGCTAACGCTCAGAAGAAGCAGATAGACATTAAATCAAGGATCCCGGAAATTGAAGAGATCCTTTCTTCTAATAAGGATGAAGATGACGGTAGTGCCCAGCGTAAAAGACAGAGAAGGAAGATAAAAGAGGACGAACCGGAAGAAGCTTCACCGGAAAAGGTTGAACCTGAAGAAGTGAAGGAAGAGCCTGCACCTGCTAAAAAACCTGAACCTGAAGAAGAGAAACAGCCTGAGCCCGCCAAAGAAAGTCCCGGCAGAAAGATCCATAAATCGGATAGGCCTTCAACGGAAAGAATAAGGGATGATTTCAAGCCTGTCAGGAGAGAATTCAAAAAAGACGATCCTCCGACAACTCCAGCTTCATCTTCCGACACTACTGATAAGAAGGGTAAAAAAGTTAAGAAGACTGATGATAGAACTCCTGCAAAAGAGGATGCTTCAAAAACTAAAGCTGTATTTAAAAGGAAAAGATTTAAGAAAGTTTCCGTAGTAGTCGCTGACGGTGATGTAGTGGTTGCTGACGACGGAATAAAAAGAAGTAAGAAAAAAAGAAAAAAGGACAAGGTAAATCAGGAAGAAGTTAAAGATTCCGTAAAGGATACATTAAGCAAAATGAGCGCCGAGACTTCAAAGTCTTTCAAGAAGAGAAAAAGAAAGAAACAGCAGGAAGACGGTACCGAGATAGAAGTTAATGTAGTGAGCGTTTCGGAATTTATTTCAACTTCAGAACTTGCAAATAAGCTTGAGATTCCTGTCACGGACATTATATCGAAATGTTTCTCTATGGGTATGATGGTAACGATAAATCAGAGACTAGACAAAGAAACCATCGAGATCATAGCTTCCGAGTTCGATATAGAGATCGAGTTCGAGAGCGAATATGATGAGGATTTCTTTTATGAAGACGAACATGAAGATCCCGCCCTGCTAAGTGAGAGGAACCCGATCATTACGATAATGGGACATGTGGATCACGGAAAGACATCACTTCTGGATTACATCAGGAAAACTAAAGTGGTCGCGGGAGAATCCGGAGGGATCACTCAGCATATTGGCGCTTATGTTGTTGATTATAAGGAAAAGAGCCTTACCTTCCTCGATACTCCGGGTCACGAAGCTTTTACCGCCATGAGATCGAGAGGCGCAAAGATAACGGATATCGTTATTATAGTCATAGCTGCGGATGACAGGGTCAACGCACAGACCAATGAAGCGATCGACCATGCTCTATTGGCAGAAGTTCCGATAATTTTCGCTATAAATAAAATGGACAAGCAGAACGCCGATGCCGAAAGGATCAGGACCCAGCTGTCGCAGAGGAACATTCTCGTCGAGCAGTGGGGCGGGAAATATCAGTCGGTCGAAATATCTGCACACACAGGTCTGGGTATAAACGATCTGCTGGATGCGATACTTCTTGAGGCCGACATGCTGGAGCTCAAGGCGAATGCGTCATGTCAGGCACTGGGAACAGTGCTAGAGTCCAAGCTGGACAAAGGTCTCGGAGCGGTATCGACAATACTCGTGCAGAAAGGCACGCTCAAGATCGGAGAGGTCTTTGTCTGCGGACAGACTTACGGAAGAGTTCGCGCCATGATGAACGAGAGGCGCGAGAACATAAAGATAGCAGGTCCGTCATATCCCGTTATGGTACTTGGATTTTCAGGATCGCCTAATGCGGGAGACTCTTTTGTCGTAG
>JAQVNT010000106.1 GCA_028702975.1 Candidatus Delongbacteria bacterium | reverse complement strand
ATCGAAACTGTTTATGCCCTCGTAAGTGAGGAATTTATATTCCCTGTCGCCTTTATGGTATTTGAGCAGCTGGGCTTCGAGAAGTTTTAGGAACAGTATCCTGTTTATCCATGTGATGCAGAGCTCTAATGCGACTGCGAAATGCCTTTCCTCAGAACTTTTCCCGAACGATTCCGGGTCGTTGACCCTGCGCAGCCTGTCCTCCGCGATCAGAATATTGATCGTATTTTCGAGAAGCGACCCTGCATCTGGCTTTTTCTTTCTCTGAATGACCTTTTTACCGCCGTCCTTAACCTCTTCTAAGCCTATAATGTGCAGAAGCTCGAAATAGAAATTTTTGTCGAGACTGTTGCTGTCATTAGAAAAAGCCTGCTTTAACAGATGTGCCGGCGAAAGCAGTTTATAGAGCGGGATTAAGTTCTTATCGTCCTCTTTATCCTCATTGCGCAGAAATTTCTCATAATCTTTAATATTGAAATATCGAACGGCAGGCTGGACTTTACCTTATCGATATATTTTGAGGCGATATCGTTATAGAACATCTCCGTCGAGGCACTGTCCTTCTGATTCGAATTCCACTTTTCGTATTCCTTTACAAGCGAAGTGTCGCAGTAGAAATATTTATAGAAGTCCGCGCCGTCAAAAACGAACCATTCATAGCCGTTTGTAGCAATAAGGTGCCTGATATCCGAATTTTTGCAGTCTATCCTTTCACGCAGATAATAAAGCACAAGCTCTCTGATCGCCTTCACATTCAGATTTGCAGCCGATGGAAAAGCATACCTCTCAGACGGTCGTTTAGCCTCGATTATCACACTCACCGGTGAAGCTGAAGTCCTGTCCGAATGGATCACCAGGTCGTTGCGGTTCTTAACATTGATATCGAAATCACCCTTATAATAAGTGTCTAAGAGAAAATCCCGCACGAGATTCTTTGAATGTTCTTCGTATTCTGACTCGTCTATCTTGTCGAGAAGGCTGATCAGGTGCGTCCTGAACCTCTCGATCTCATCTCTGGAAGGTTTAAGCTTAAGATACGCTTTATTCAATGCCTGCTTAGGCGTCTTTGACTGTACGGTCACTTGGCTGTCCCGGTTTTATTTCTTTCAAATATATCCCATTCAGGCCGTGAAATCAATTGAATTGTTGGTACGCGGAAGGGTTGCTTTTTTAATCTATGTAAACTTTTACCATTCTTTCTTTTTGCAATCTTCTTTTTTCTTTTATTTTAAGTACAATATGACCTACAACTGCAAAAATTGTTAAAATCAATGCCGTTATTTCGATATATTGAGCTATTCCAAACTCTTCAAGTTTCATTCCTGCTAATGCCTGAGAATAAATTGTTTCCTCCATATATTCTCCTAATGCTCGTTTATCATTATTTTTGGCCTTATTACGCCTGTTCTTAATCTGGTTGAACCGAACAAAGCCGCATTTTTATTCTCTGATTTAATAAACAGGTTCATTAATTCTTTCGGCATTCCCAGTTCACCAAAACCTTGTGTAATAACTATTGGGAATTCAATATTTTCATTTCCCGTTTGATTTATAGTTAATTCCTCCCCTATAAATTTCTTTATCTCAAGAGCATCTGCTGATGCAGCCAATATACCCTTGACTTTGAACTCTTTAGCTTTTTGAATAGTTTCAAGTGGTAACTTAATGAACGATACCATGATACACCCGGTAAATGACTCATCTACTTTTCCCTTTAATATTTTTAACTTTCCGTATGATTCTTTTCCAAAACCTACTTTGCCATATATCATAGTCCCTTTGGTGGAAATAATAATATTTTTCAAATCATCGGATTCGCTTATTACACCATGCACAAGTGAATATTGCGGTTTTGATCTGAAGTCATAATGAATTATCAGCTTACCTGATGCGCTATCATATTCTTTTATAAATCCGGCTTTGGGGGCCCTGACGATCAGATCCTCTTTTTTTCTAGGAAGATCGTATTCCTTTACGGTAAGCCCAAAAACATTGAAAACCATTACTTTTTTTTCTCTTGTCGCCAATATTTGATTTTTTGATACAAATTCACCTCTTTTAAAGTTTATAAATCTACATAGATCGGCATCTGGAATATTAAGCTCTTTTCTCAAATTAACTTCAATAGGATCGTTGGCATACTCATGATCTTCTTTTATTAGAATGACTCCCGTTTTATCAATTTGTTCAACTATTCCACCAACCGTTGAATAAAATATTTCTTCTTTTCCCAGTGCGAAACTGAGCTTAAGTATCGCCTGATTCTTAAAGACAGTATCACCGGCTTTTATCAGTAATCCGTCCAGTAAAAATTTCGTTTCAATTTTCCCGTAACCAACAAGTCTTTTAAGATCAATCACAAAAATATTTGGAGGTTCGTAGATGTTTTCACCGATTAGAGTTTCAGGAATGACCGATTCTCCAATTTTAACATTAATCTTGCCTTGATAAGCCAAAGATCTGTTTAAATTAAAAAAGCCCTTCTCAATAACATTCTCATTTGATGCGAAGGCAATAATTGGGTCAAACTGTGAATTCTCTTTTTTTAATTTAGCTCTAATATCAATCCTTTGATCAATAAAATATTTTTCTCTTCCTCTGCAGTCGAACAAAATAGGTTTATCTGTATTTATCTCATAAATCGCTGAATTATTTTTATTTGACAGAATAAAATTATTTTCCAGAATTATCTCATAATGACCACCCTGACTCGCGAAATAATGTTCTCCTCCTTTTAGTATTTTAACTTCATTACTGTACATATCAAGCAACCTGATTATAACTTTATTCTTTTTTACAGGTCCCATCGGCACGATTGAGTATCCGATCTCTTTTAAAGAATTATCCATGTATGATCTTAGTGCTTTTTCTTCGTCGATAAGGGAAAGTAACCCCGTATGCGGAGATCTGAAACTTTTGTCTATATAAAATTTTGTAACACCGGAAGGCAAAATACTCTCATTCAATAAGTAAAGAATTCCCTCTTTTGAATCCGTGCCTGCAAAAATGCCCCCTGCTCCGATTATCATATCAACATCGGACATTTGAAAATATCTTCTTTTTTCGAACTCGGTTTCTTCATTCATTACAAATATTTCTTCCCATTTCCCGAATACTGAATATATTTCCTTTCTGCGCTTTTCAATAAAATTAATATTGGATATTTCGAACTGCATTTTTTTATGACTTTCCCATGCTGTTTTTATGCCTTCAACAGCACAAGCTGATTCAATTATTGTTTCACTGTTTTTCACAGGCAGATAAGATGGACTGAGAGTCTTATTCCCTATATAATTTCGGATTTTACCCTCATTTATCTCGTCCGGAATATGTTTCTTGATCTTTTCAATACCTGTTTCTTTAAGTATGTTCGAAATGGAGTAACTTAATCCTATATTTGCAGAAACGGTACGACTCGTAGTTTCCCCTATCTGCGTAAAAATATCGGTTGTAGCTCCGCCGATATCAATAAGTATAATATTTTTGTTGAGTTTTTTATGCAGAAGATTTAATGTTTTCTCAACTGCAACCGGGGTAGGCATAATATCCGTTCTGACTGACTCTTTTAATTTCACATAACCGGGCGCATTTTCTATTACTTTTTCAATAAATATTTCGTGTATCTTCTGCTTGGCAGGAGACAAATTAATTTCGTTTATATTAGGTCTGATATTCTCTGTGAAATGGAGGTCATATTTTTTCTCGAGCATCTGTTTAATATATGTGCGGCATTCTGTGTTCCCGCAGAATATAAACGGGATCTTATTTCCTTTGTTAAACTTCGGTTCAGGATCAGATAATAAGAGAATTTGTGACTGTAGTATAGATCCCCAAATACCGCCTCCGTCAACTCCGCCTGCCATTAAAATCATATCAGGTTTCTGATAGGCGACCATACGGATTTTTTCGAAATTGCTTTTTTTATCATCAGCAGTGAAAGTTTCAGATATTATGCCTCCGGCTCCGTACGCAGTCATTTGCGCAAGTTTGCCAGTCTCAGCTTTTGTAAGACCGAAAACCATGATCTGTAGCCCGCCGCCTGCTGAGCTTGTTGCATACAACGGGATAATAATATCATCTTTATCATTCAAAATTCTAACACCGGATTTGATCTGAATTGTTTTAACTGCGTTTAGCAGAGCTATATTTACATCTTCGTAAGGATATTCTACTGTTGTCGGTACGGTCTCATCAGAAACATACCTGAAATTATTTTCAGCATTCTCAATAAGAAGAACTTTAGTTGTCGTGCTGCCTATATCAGCCACAAGTAAATGATTGATTTTATCCTCCATTTCTTTTCATAACAAATATATTACATATTTCCACAAACATCATTATAATTCTGATGAAATGCCGTTTGTTTTCTATGAGTTCATTTAAATATTCGTTGAGATCTAAATTAAGTATTTGAATAAAATTAGTAATTTTGTTCACCTCACTTTCTCAAATATTATCTCATAAACTGTTTTACCGTCTTTGTACTCAATAAACTTTGCTGATAATATGATCCCTACTATGATGATCGTGATAATAGTAATTCCCGCTCTGACTGCCCAATGAGGCCGATAGGTAAGTATTTCCTGCGTTTTCTCGCTTCTGTCTATGATGTTGTTTATCTTTTTCTCTTCAGGCATATTAATTCCCCAGTTCAAGCTGATTTTTCACAAGACTGTAATAAGCGCCTTTAAGCTCTGCAAGTTCTTTATGTGTTCCTTTCTCAATGATTTTTCCTTTCTCAAGAACGACTATCTGATCAGCATTTTTTACAGTGCTCAATCTATGTGCGACTACAACTACGGTTTTTCCTTTAAAGAACTGATCGAGATTTTCCATTATGACCTTTTCATTATTGGCGTCAAGCGCATTCGTGGCTTCGTCAAAGAAAATAAATTCCGGATCTTTATAGACCGACCTTGCGATAAGCATTCTCTGTTTTTGACCCTGACTGAGCCCGTGCCCGTCACCGCCGATCTTTGTATTGTATCCCAAAGGTAGAGTTTCAATAAATTCTTCTATATTCGCAACATGAACCGCATGCTTAAGTTTATCCTTATCAGGCTTTTCGTCGCTGATGGAAATATTGTTCGCTATCGTATCGGAGAAAATAAAGCCCTCCTGCATGACGACACCGCACTTTTTTCGCCATTCATTACTGTTTATGATCTCAAGATCATGCTCCCCGACAAAAATATTCCCGTTCTGCGGTTTATAGAAACCGAGGAGAAGTTTGATCAGCGTGGTCTTTCCGCTTCCGCTTGTGCCCACGATAGCCGTTATCTTCCCTTCGGGAATGGTAAGGTCAATATCCTTAAGCACCCATTCGGATTCAGGTCCTTCATACTGGAACGATACATCTTTCACCGTCAAAGTTCTATTGATGCCAATGTCTTTGATCCTGTCCTCGTTTGTATTCTCCTCATCCTCCTTATTATGTATCTCCCCGAGCCTTTCGAGACTGATCTTTGCGTCCTGCATTGAGTGCATAAAATAAATCAACTGAGAAACCGGGCTGTTGAGCTGACCGATGATATACTGAACGGATATCATCATACCGAGCGTCATATCTCCCTTTATCACCGCATAAGCTGAGAGGAAAGTAATAATAATATTCTTACCCTCATTTATCAGCATACCACCGGAATTCTGGTATTGGTCGAGACTAAGACTTTTTACATTCAATTTGAACAGTTTAGCCTGAATATTCTCCCAGTCCCACCTTTTCTGTTTTTCGCAGGTGTTGAGCTTAATTTCCTGCATTCCGGTTATCATCTGGATAAGGTTGCTATTGTTATCAGACATTACCTCGAATTTCTTAATGTCTATCGCTTTTCTTTTCTTTAAAAAGGCTTTTATCCATAAAACATAGAGAATACTGCCTATCAGAAAAACGAAGAAAATTTTCACATTGTAAATTATCAGGACTATGCTGAAAATCACAAAATTCACTGCCGAAAAAAGTATGCTCAAAGTCTGATTTGTCAGGAATGATTCGATCCTGTGATGG
>JAQVNT010000105.1 GCA_028702975.1 Candidatus Delongbacteria bacterium | reverse complement strand
TTATCTCTGATCTTAATATTGTCCATGTAATTATCTGCTTTCAAGGAATCCTTGTCAAAGAAAAGCACCGCCTCGGTCTCTCCCACGACACCTTTGATCTCGAGGTACAGAGTATCCTGTGCGGTCATGAAGATATAAGCCGAAGACTGTTTCCTTTCAGACGCGGTCGAATATGAGAAATCAAACCTGCCCGACAGTGATCTTAGATACTTCCGATCATTACTAAGTTTATCCGAGACAGTCTCAATATCGATATTTATAAGGTCGTAACTCTTGTGAGCTGTTTTTGTTGATACGCATGAACTCAGAATGACTGCAGAAAGGGCTATATAAAGGCATTTTAACCTCATTAAAACCCCGCCTGTAAAAGATATGAACTCTGGAGAATTATGTCAGCTAAGATCACGGCAGTCCTGTTTATTGAGATGTTTGCAAGATCCTCAGTTTTATTCAGTGCTTTTTTAATTTCGACATAATGATCGAAAAGTTCTTCGGAACTCTGGTGATAGTACGATTCTTCATCCGCAAATATAGCATCCATGATCTTCTCGGCCTCATCGTACCTGTCCAGCCTGAAAAGCGCCCATGCCTTTGTGTCTAAAAAAGTAATGCTGGTCTCTTTAAGCTTCACGGCCTTGTCGGCCATCTCCAGCGCTTTTTCAAGTTCAGTACCTTTTTCTGCAAGCAGGTATGAGTAATTGTTGAGTAATTCAGGATCATCGGGGAATTTTTCTAAAGCTTTTTCAAAGAACAAGACCGCTTCGTCTTCATAGCCCGACTTAGCATACTCGTTAGAGATCATTTCGCGGATCATATCGCTTTCGGGGTTGTCGCTGACAATATCGTCAAAAACTTTTCCTGCTCTCTCCGGATCTTTAAGCGAAAGATAGACCGAACCGAGTTTCATCCTCAGTGTTGTGTCTTTTGACAGCCTTATTCCTTCAAGCAGAATATTTCTGGCGGTGTCCAATTTCTCCGCTTCGGCGTAGTATGTCGCCCTGTCATAATAATATCCGGGCTCGCCGTAATTATACCTGACCATTTTATCCAGTACCAGTTTTGCTTTCTCAAGATCTTTATTCTCAAGATAACCCGAGAATGCTATTCTGTAAAATAAATACGGCAGCTCTCCGTGCCTGTCTTCCAGTTCGTCGATCATCTTTTTCACGGCTGAATTGTCTTTTTTTATTCTTGACTGTATCTGAACCATTACGCTCTTAAAAAAATATTCGTAGTTCCTGCTTAACTCGTCGGGATAGATCTCATTATAGAAATCAATAAAATCATCCGCATTTTCGAACAGATACATTCTGTCTGTCATTTTCTGCCTGATGACCTCGGCGGCGGTTTCGGTCTCGCCAAGCTTGTTGAGATCGTTTATGACCCTGTCGAGCAGATCATAGGTTTGAGGATCGCCTTTTTTGAGGCTGAGATAAAGGTATATGCCGAATCTTCCCAGGTTATGGCCTGAATCGTAAAGCTCTTTAAGCGCGGCATAGCCCTCGTCCTTTTTACCGGAGATCAGATTCCTGACGGATAGATTAAGTTTTAAAACATCGCTGTTCGATTTTAGATAAGCGATCCGGAGGTTCTCTTCAGACCTCTCCGCACTACCGACATGCTCATAGTAAAGCGCGTTCAGAAAATACCTTGCCGCGAACTGGTCGTAATTTCCGTATTCTTTTTTCGTGAAGGAGAACAGGGTGTTAGCCGAAAGGAGAAATATTAACATAAAACGCATCATTTTCATCTGAACCGCACCTTAATTGTAAACTGAAATAATTATTTTGCCTTTACCTGAAGTAATGTTGGATGAATTGTAATCCTTCTTTAGCCTCAAAGTTATCTGAACAGAATCGCCGAACTCAAAGAATTTTACGCTCCTCACTACCGACTTGTTATAAACATAATTTTTTATCGAATCGGAAAATTTACCTTTGTAGAAACTTATGTTGAAAAAACTGTCTCCGGAAAAAAATGAAGAAATGTTCGAGTTCGGATCGTCGCCCTTATAATTAAGACTGATCAACACGCCGTTGTTCTTTTCAACAACTTCGAGATCAGATATGGAAAATGATATTTTATCCGCATGGGTTGACTTTATCTCCCTGCTTACGATGATCTTATCGTTCATCTTTACGGGATCGGCTTCGACCGCCTCTGTTCTCTTAACACTTTCGTCTCCTGCAACAGGATCGCCGACCGCTGGCCTGAAGGCCGAACATCCGGCAAGAATAACTAATAATACGATTGCTGTGAGGGTACATTTCATATTTTTACGATCTCCTTTCACTGTGATTTCCTTTTCTGTTACGAACCAAATATACTAAAGTTCTTTCTTTTTCGCCTTAAATTCTTCAATTCTTTTTAAAAGTTCTTTTACCCCGTCAAGACCGAACTTATACCTGATCTTTTCGAATATGACTTCCGCTTTAAGAGCAGCGGCTTCAGCCTGCTTAGTATCTTTCATGTCCTCAAAATAAGTATAGGCGAGATTATAAAGAGCTTTACCTTCCGAATGAATATCATTGTGCTTTTTTGAATATTCGATCTGTTTTTCATAGAATTCTATACTTTTTTTAACATCGCCTGTCTCGGCATAGCAGTTAGCGAGGTTTCCGTAGCTGTGACCGACCATTTCGATGTTATTTATTTTCTGCGAATATTCAAGGTTATCGCTGTAGATTTTCACCGCCGTTTTATAATCGGCTTTCCTGAAATAAACATCACCAGTATTATCTTTAAGTACCGATATTCTGATCTTATCGCCTGTTCTCTTAAGCACATCCTCCCTCTGACTGCACAGCTCCAGAGCTTCTTCGTATTTTCCCTGTTCGAGCCTAACATTAAAAAGACTCTGAAGAAGAAGTTCTTTAAGATGAAGTTTTCCCGTTCGTTCAACGAGCTTTATGCCTTCCTTAATGTTCTTTTCGGATGTCCTGTAATCACCTTTAATATAACTTACTCTTGAAAGTCCGTCGAGCGCGCTCATGACAAGTTCATAATTATGGATCTTTTTAGCCTCGATGAACAGCTTATCGAAATATTTCTCGGCCTCATCCATATTACCCTGCTGACCGTAAACTGACGCAATGTTCCTCAGAGCCGTAAACTTCTCGTTAACAAGCTTTCCTTTATCAGCAAGTACCAGCATATTATTATATCTCTTCAGAGCCTTGCCGAATTCTCTTCTGACAAAATGATAAAGACCTTTTGCGCATTCAGTATCGAGCAGGTATTTCATGCTGCCCGTCTTTTTTACGACCTTTGAGAGCATGTCCGTTATATTTTTCATCTTATCAAGGTCGCCAGTCCTATAATATACGAATGCTATTTCTATCAGAGCCGCGGTTTTAATATCCGCATTAACGAAATTCCCGAACGAATTGAAAAGTTTTACAGCCTCATCGTACTTAGATGACCTCTGAAGTATATTCAGCTGCCTAACTTTTGCTTTCTGATAAATAAGGCCGTCCTTTTCAGAAAACTTCATTATATTCTCGCAGACGGCGGTCGCTTTATCGCGCTTTTCGGTTATTCTGTATATATCGAAATCAAGAAAATAGCTTTCCAGCTTCTCTTCAGGAGGCATTTTGTATTTCCTGTAGAGTTTCAGGAAGTCGAAAGTCTCTTTGAATCTGAATTTTGACTTTGCCGACTCTGCCGACTTCAGAAGATAAAATCTCGCTTTGTCCTTATCGTTCGTATGCCTGTAATGGAATGCCAGGAGTTCATAGGCGGAAGATATATTGTCTCCGAAGTTCTTTTCATAGAGCTGAGCTATTCTCAAATGGTACTTCCTTCTGAGAGAGAAAAGAAGCGTCTCGTAAGCCACCTCCTGGGTGATCGCGTGCTTGAACAGATATTCGTTATCGCTCGTCTCCTCAAAGATCGTCAGATCGACTTTTGTCAGGTCGAAGAGGCTGTCCTTAATATCGAGCCTGTCAGCTATCTCCTTAAGGTTCTGCAGCTGTTTAAGAATGTCGAACTGGAATATCCTGCCTATGACCGAAGCTATCTTCAATATCATTTTACTGTTCTCGTCGAGCTTGTCTATCCTTGAGAGAACTATATCGTTCACATTGTCGGGTATGTTGATCGTCTTTATTGAAGGTTTGATCCTGTATCTTACCGAAGACTTTTCCAGAGCCGCCAGAGCCTTGTCCCTCTCCGACATGAACTTATCGACTATTTTGGCTTCATTACCGCTTTCGCGATCAGGGATCAGACTGCCGTCATTTTTAAGGCCAAGCAGTATCTCTTCCATAAAGAAAGGGTTACCCTTTGTCTTCTGATATATCTGCTCGTAGATCTTTGCGGGTATTGTTGTCAGATTGAATTTTTCCAAAAGGAACTGTTTGCCCTCGTCATACTCAAGGTTATTAAGTTCAAGCGTATGCGATGAACCGCAATTTTCGAACGGAGCGAGCATATTGTCCGGCCTGTAAACGAAGTGGATGAAGCAGGGAAATTCCTCAGGCTCAAAAACATTCAGGAGAGACAAGAACAGGTCCGCTGAAGCAGGATCGAGCCAGTGGGCGTCCTCGAGATAAAGGACGGTCCCTCTTTCCTTCATAACCCTGGAGAATATGCTCAGAGATACTTCCGTGAAAAAATCCTTAAGCCCCGGATCGTTCGTGCTTGTAGACTTATCCTTCCACGACATGAACTCTGCAAAAATATCCGTGTTCCCGGCTTCCCCCGCGAACCTGAGCAGAGCCTCTAACTTTTTTATCTTTTCTTTTTTGCCGTCGAAGATCGTTACTCCGGCGAATTTGGCGATGAATTCCTTGACCGCATAGTAAGTGTTGTTCTTTGTGTATGACAGGCAGTTGACAAGGCAGCATTCGGTCTCTTTTTTTCTGTCCTCGAAAAGTTTGTTCACGAGAACGGATTTGCCCAGTCCGGCTTCGGCTTTTACATTGACCAAAACGGCTTTCTTCTTTTTTAGTACGGCGTTATATTCTTCAAGCTCTCTTTTTCTTCCGATAAGCTTAAATCTTTTGCTTTTTCTTGTTTCGAGAACCCTGACAAGGTCATAAGCGCTGAAAAGTCCGGAAACACCTTTAAGCTTTAATTTTCTCTCTTCACCCGTTTCGACTTCGGGAACTCTATCCTTGATGTGTTGCGAAATGATGATCTCGTCTTTCTTTGCCGAAGCCATGAGACGGGCACTTAAGTTGACCGTGTTGCCCATGACAGTGAATTCCTGCCTGTGCGATGCGCCGACCAGACCGAAATAAATGTTCCCGTTGTTTATACCTGCCTTAATTTCTATTCCTGCAGGCTTGTTCTGTCTTATCTCCTGAAGAGCTCTGAGCGCGAATTCCTCGTTTTTTTCAGTCGAGACCGGCGCTCCGAAAAGCGCGATTATCTTGTTACCCTTGTCGCCCATGTCTATCTTGTTAATAAATCCCTGGTATTTTTTTACGGTAGCTGCGGCAAGTATGAAAAATTCATTGAGAAGACCGTAATCGAAGTCTTTTCCGTAGCTTATGCCTGAAAAGTTCAAAAATACCACCGCGCAGTTCCTCAGTTCCCCGTGCTCCAGCGCGCCCGCCCTGTCCCTTTCCGCAAGCTCGTTGTCAATAAACTCGCCGAACCATTTTTTATCAGCTCCGGGCCCGACCTTCCCCGCGGCTTCTGATCCGCTCTGCGGTCCTTTCGTCAGCAATTTGAAAAAACCGTTCCTTTTTTCAAATTCATATACGCTGCCTTCGGCCCGTGCCCCGGCGGTCACGATTATCTCGCCCTGCTCCGCGTGATGCTCGCAGTCGCAGGCGCCGTCAAGCGTGTCTCCGGCAATAAAATACTGCTTGATATCGTTCCCGACCCTGCCTATGGCGGAGTGTCCGCGGTCTATTCCGATCTTCATGCTGATCGAGCATTCGCCGGCTATGGTCTCTATCTTAGTGAACTTCCTGACCGCCGCCTGCATCTTTATCGCAGTCTCAAGCACTGATTTTTCCGTGACACTGTCAGGGAAAAAGACAGTCACCGCGTCCCCCCCGAATTTATAGACCGAGCCCTTCGATCTTGAAACGATCGTTATCAGCTCCTCGAATAC
>JAQVNT010000104.1 GCA_028702975.1 Candidatus Delongbacteria bacterium | reverse complement strand
CCTTCCGCCACGAACTGGTCTTCGGCGGCTCTAGCATGAACTAAGATCAGGTCTGCATTTCCGTCTTTGGCGACCTGAATTGCTTTTCCTGTACCCAGCGATAGGCTGTGAACTTTGCAGTTGTTCTCTTTCTCGAACGGCGCAAGCATGTAGTCCAGAAGGCCTGTTTCGTATGTGCTTGTAGTCGTCGAGAGGATCACTTTTACCGGTTCTTTTTCTCCTGTAAAAGCAGCGGAGACCAGGATCAGAAGCCCCAGCATCATTGCGGTCATTTTTTTCATTTGTTTCTCCTTCACATTTAGTTTTTAACTATATGCGAATGGAATGAGTATTCAGCTTTCGAATCTTTTTCTCCTTTCCAAACGCGGGAGGCTGAACTCTTTCGGGCTCAACCCGTCGGTTACGCGCCATAGGCATGACCCTTAGGCAACGGAACTCGGAGTGTTCCTGAAAAAACGGAACGGGTGTAAATTTAATTATAAACTGCTTACAAGTCAAGGTATAAAAAAACCGGCTTTTGCCGGTTTTAGAATTTATCTGTCAAGGTACATTTTCAATGTTTTTGAGCGGCTTTTGTGTCTGAGTCGCTGAAGAGCTTTCTCTTTGATCTGTCTTATTCTTTCCCTTGTCAAAGAAAGTTCCTGACCGATCTCTTCAAGCGTGAGCGGTTCGTAGCGGTCAATGCCGAAATACATCGTTATGACTTCTTTCTCTCTTTTTGAGAGTGTTGCGAGCGCTCTTTCGATCTCAACCGAAAGCGAGAAGTCCGTTATCTCCGAGTCAGGCTGCGGTGACTGGTCTGATTTGAGCACATCGATAAGTCTGTTGTCCTCACCGTCCTTGATAGGCGAGTCAATGGAAAGATGCTGTCCCGATATCTTTAATGTGTTGTATATCTCGTCTTCGGTCGTGTCCATGATACCTGCGATCTCTTCCATGGTCGGTTCCCTTTCGAACTTGTTCTGCAGAGCTGACCTTGTTTTGTGTATCTTGTTCAGTACGGAAATCTTGTTAGACGGAAGCCTTACTACCCTTGACTGCTCAGCCAGAGCCTGGAGTATCGACTGTCTGATCCACCATACTGCGTATGAGATGAATTTGTAGCCTTTCGTCTCATCGAATCTGGACGCGGCTTTTATCAGTCCGAGATTTCCCTCGTTGATAAGATCGTTGAAGCTCAGTCCCTGGTTTTTGTACTGTTTTGCAACAGAAACCACGAACCTGAGGTTCGATTTAATCATTTTTTCTTTGGCTTTCTGGGCTTTTACGCCTTTTGTCTTCATTATCTTGGTCAGTTCGACCTCTTCATCAGCGGTGAGAAGGTTTTCTCTGCTGATTTCCTTGAGATATTCGTTGAGTGATTTGTTGGAACGATATCCTACATACATCATAATACGATTACCTTCCTTTTGAAAAAATTATAGCTATTTTAAATAGTTTGTGCCTGCGGCAACGAACTCCCAAAGATAACAAAAAAAAACGGAAAAAGCAACATAAATATTAAAAAACTTTAACAAAAATATAATATTATTTGTATTGACTATGGTCTGTAAATTTCTTAACTTCCGCACGCGTTGAAAACGATTGCAAAAACATTAAAATAAGGTGGAAAAATGACAAACAAATTCGTTTACGATTTCAGCGAAGGCGACGCCTCGATGAAGGAAGTACTCGGCGGAAAAGGAGCCAACCTTGCCGAGATGACAAAACTAGGGATCCCGGTACCTCCCGGATTTACGATCTCAACAGCAGCGTGTCAGGATTATTACAAAGACGGAAAGAACAGGATGTCGGATGAGATCATCGCCGAATATAAAGAGCATCTTAAAGCCGTCGAAGAAAAAATGGGCAAAAAACTTGGCGACAACGAAGATCCTCTTCTTCTTTCGGTAAGATCTGGAGCAGCCGCATCGATGCCCGGAATGATGGACACAGTTCTTAATCTCGGACTCAACGATGTGTCGGTTGAAGGGATCATCAAAAAAACAGGAAATAAAAGATTCGGATATGACTCATACAGAAGGTTCATTCAGATGTTCGGTGATGTGGTCATGGAAGTTCCTGGAGAGGTTTTTGAAAAAGAACTTCATGCCGTAAAAGAAGCTAAAGGCGCAAAATTCGATACCGACCTTACAGCAGATGACCTTAAAGAGGTAATTACAAGGTTCGAGAATGCTGTCGAAAAGGCAAAAGGCAAAAAATTTCCTCAGGACCCTCACGAACAGCTTCACATGTCGATCGAAGCGGTCTTTAGATCATGGAATAACGACAGGGCTATTCTGTACAGAAAACTTAACGATCTTAAAAACCTCGCCGGAACAGCCGTGAACGTTCAGGTGATGGTCTTCGGTAACAAAGGCGAAACAAGCGGAACTGGAGTATGTTTTACAAGAAACCCGAGCACCGGTGAAAATAAATTCTACGGCGAGTACCTGATGAACGCACAGGGCGAAGATGTTGTGGCAGGTATCAGAACACCTCATCCGATAGACACTCTGGAAAAGCAGAACAAAGCAGTTTATGACGAACTTGTTTCATACAGGGACGGTTTGGAGAAACACTATAAAGATATGCAGGACATGGAGTTCACGATAGAGGAAGGAAAACTATGGATGCTCCAGACAAGGAACGGAAAAAGAACAGCAGCGGCAGCAGTAAAAATGGCAGTCGATATGTGCGGCGAAGAGCTGATAACTAAAGAAGAAGCTATATTAAGGGTAAAGCCCGCTCAGCTCGACCAGCTTCTGCACCCGCAGCTTGACATGAAGATCGTAAGAGGAATGACTCCTTTAGGCAAAGGACTTCCAGCATCGCCCGGCGCAGCAGTAGGCAAGATCGTTTTTGATGCGCATCTGGCTCACGAAAGGAACGAGGAAGGCGAAAAGGTCATTCTTGTCAGGAACGAGACATCTCCGGAAGACCTTATCGGAATGAACGCTTCGCAGGGTATTTTAACCGCGAGAGGCGGAATGACATCTCACGCCGCCGTAGTAGCGAGAGGCATGGGAAAATGCTGTGTGGCCGGATGTTCGGACGCAAAAATTAGTGAAGAGAACAAAACATTGGCTTTCGGAGACAAAGTATTCAACGAGGGCGATGTTATCACTCTTAACGGAAGCGAGGGAACGGTTTACGGCGGATCTATTCCGGTAGTCGATCCTGAACTTTCAGGTGATTTCGGAACGCTGATGGAATGGGCTGATGAATTCAGAGAACTTCTTATAAAAACGAACGCTGACACACCGCACGATACAGCCGTAGCTGTCAAATTCGGCGCGGAAGGAATCGGGCTCTGCAGGACTGAGCACATGTTCTTCGAGGCTTCAAGGATAAAGGCCGTAAGAGAGATGATCGTGGCAAAAGCTACTCCCGAAAGGGAAAAAGCGCTCGCCAAGATCGAGCCTTACCAGCAGAAAGATTTCGAGGAAATGTTCAAAGTCCTCGAAGGAAAGCCGATGATAATCAGGCTTCTTGACCCGCCGCTGCATGAGTTTCTGCCGAAAGAGGAAGAGGATATCGTAGGAGTGGCTAAAGAGATAGGCGTTACGGTAGAACAGCTTAAGCACACGATCGACAGCCTCCACGAGTTCAACCCGATGCTCGGATTCAGGGGATGCCGTCTTGCCATAGTTTATCCCGAGATAGCTAAAATGCAGGCAAGAGCAGTTTTCAAAGCAGCTCTTAACGTAAAAGATTCAAAACCGTGGATCGAAGTTCCTCTGACGGGAATACTTAAAGAGTACACGATAGTTAAAGATATTATCGAAGCTGTTGCCGAAGAGCTCGGAGCAAAAGGAAAAGTGGATTACAAGATCGGAACTATGATCGAAGTGCCGAGAGCGGCTCTGACAGCAGACGAATTCGCGCCTTTCTGCGATTTTATGAGCTTCGGAACCAACGACCTTACGCAGATGACATGCGGTTTCTCAAGGGATGACGCCGGCAGCTTCTTAACGAAGTATGTTGACAAGGGCATTTATGAGAAAGACCCCTTCCAGACGATAGACAGGGACGGAGTAGGCAAATTGATGCAGCACTGCATCATAACGGCAAAAGAAGCTAATCCGAATATCCACATCGGCATATGCGGAGAGCACGGGGGAGATCCCGATTCTGTAGAATTCTGCCACATGATCGGATTGGACGAAGTAAGCTGCTCGCCTTACAGAGTACCGATCGCGAGACTGGCTGCCGCTCACGCTGCGATAAACTATCCTTACGAGGAGTGCGGATGCGGGGATGACGACTGCGGCTGCGGCGATGATCACGATCATGACTGCGGATGCGGACACGACCACCACTAGACTTTAAATTTCAGCTATAAAAAAAGCCGCTTCGAAGCGGCTTTTTTTTATCCTTTGTTTCCTATTTTGAATTGACAGGAACTTTGGGCGATATCTTTGCATCCTTTAAAGGTACTGCCTGTTTTGCAGGTTCAGCTTCTTTTTCCGGAACTGCTTCCGGAACCTCTTTATTCACCGGTTCTTTCAGTCCGGCCACTGTTATGGTCATCTCCTTGCTGCCGATCTTGTTGCATTTCGTTTTGATCGTTATCTTGTCGCCTTCTTTAGCCTCAGGTATCTTGTAGGTAAGATTTCCGGATGCCTGATTGTCCTGAAGAGAAAGTGTCTGCGTGATGACGGTCTTGCCGTTCAGTTCGATCTTAACTTCTGAGATGTAGTGTGATTTCTCATCTTTGACAGGATGAAGGTAGGTCAGAACGAGGTTTTTGGCCGGAGCGCTGAATTTAGCCTTGATGTCAGTTGCGGGATGGGCATAAAGTGATAGCGCCAGTGCGGCTGAGAGTAGCGTTACGATAATTTTTTTCATTTTTTTCTCCTGTTTTGGTTTAAATTTTTAAGTAGATGACGATCCCGGCGTGCATGGTCGCGAAAGCTAGCGCGAAACCTGCTGCTATCCTGTGCCATCTTGGATGAAGTTTTATTACGCGTTTGCCTGTGAGTACCGCGAAAGCAATGAGCACATAGGTAATTATGCCCAAAGGCATTACAAGGTCATAAAGTTCCATAATGCTTCTCCGTAAATTGAATGATAATACAATATAATATGAAAGGAAGTGTTAAATCAAGATAAAAATTATTCCAGAATTCCGAAGACCGTTATTTCATCTCTGTCGTGATAAAGGTGTTTTATGCCGAATTTAAGGCACCTTTTTTTTAGTATGAGCTCGGGAGAATTAAGTTTTTCAAGGAGCTGGATGGGATCGACGCGGCCGAATTTTAAGTTCACGATGAATTTTCTGCTCCATTTGTTCTTTATCCACTTTTCTAAAAGTTTTGTTACCATGTTGGGGTGCTCGACCATATCGCAGAAAAGCCAGTCGTACTTTTTGTCAGGTACGAAAGTGAACGCGTCCGCGGCAAGGCGGGTAATGTTCGCATTGCCCTTTGCGCCGGCCTTGAGTTCGCCGTTGTCAACGGCTGTAACCCTTGCGCCGCGCTTTGCCGCGCTGTAGCTCCATCCTCCCGGCGCCGCGCCCAGATCGCACACCGATTCGCCTGACTCAGGCTCACACCCGAACGCGCGGTACGCCTCCTCGATCTTGAGATAAGATCTCGACGGCGCCGCCGGGTCGTCGGAGACGCGCCTCTGCCCGAACCAGATGAACTCCGTTGACAGCCAGACTTTGCCGAAGTCTGCAAAATAGAGAAACAGTCCGTCATGCCTTCCTGGCTGTGCGGGCAGAGTCCTCTGCGAGAGTCTCGCCACCTTACCCGCGATCCGCTTCAGATCGACCAGCGCCCGTTCACATACGGCAGACTCCCTTTTTCCCAGTCCTTTGACTTCCGGATCGAAGGCGGACATGAAATGCCAGCTGTTCTCGAATTTCGTATTTCTGTTCATATTAAAAAATCTTTCTGCTATATCCTTTCCGAGCCCGTTCACTGTCGTTCCTTCGATCAGCTGAGGTTTGATCATGCAGAAATGCGGGAAGCAGTAGTCGTCAATATTTCCTGGGTGCTTAAAATAATGGCTTCATTGCCTAAATCCACCTTAACCTTCAGCATTGCTTCCTGGGCATCTTTCCCCGTATACCGACGAATCCGCATATT
>JAQVNT010000103.1 GCA_028702975.1 Candidatus Delongbacteria bacterium | reverse complement strand
AACTCTGTAGTTGATGATACGAATTCGTTCTCTATTCCGTTAGGTATCTGAGAGACATACATTCTTATATAAAATGCTCCCCACAGGTTTGTAGTCCACTTAGTAACTGAATTCCACTGCCATGCATGACTTTTGTCACCGTTTTCATCAAGCATGATCTCATTATAAACAGGGGTCTGAAAAACAAGTGCTACATGTCCTGAGATCGGTGTGTTTTTGCCGTCTTCTATATGCAAAGTATCCCCACCCGCAGCAAAATTGTGAATACCCTGAAGATCACCGATCACATTTTCAGTTGGAATATCGTCAAATTCAACAAGTTCCCATGTAATATTGTTGGCGGTGTATTCCCAGCCTATTTCGATCTTATTTAGATATATATAATTTTTTGTTCCGAAATACCAGTCCATCGCGACTTTATCCCCGCCGTTAATAAAATCAGGCGCGTCGTTATAAACAGTGCTTGGACTTCCCCATTCCAAAACTTCGCTTTCGAACCATATAATGTCACACGGTTTACTTATTGTTTTATTCATATCAGGCGTGTCATCAGTCGCAACAATATACCAGGAGCATCTTGCGTTTTCAGACTGACCCGGGATCGCTCCTGTGTATGATCCGTCAAAATTGTCTGTCATCAATACAGAATTCTCGGCCTCTCCCTGAACAGTATAATAAATAGTAAGATTGTTGATTCCAGAATAGTCACTTGCAATCGCTGTTATAGAAACATCCTCACCCGGCAGGGCAGCGTTTCCCGGATCAAGAACTTCCAGTTTGGGTCTTTCCGCAACTGAAAATTCATCAATATTCAGATACCTGTTCAATTTTAAATCATAGTTGTAAGGAGTGTATAAGTGTTTTATTGCGATCCATAAAAATTGCCCTGTCCACGGTTTAAGGTCAATAATCCTTTCGTGCCACTCGTTATCATCAGTACCGGCTACTATAGTTTCAGCGAATAAGGTATCGGAATAATCCACTACCGAAGCGCTGTCTCCACCGACATTGTTGATAAATATTATATATGACTCAGACTGACCTTCAGGCGTCTCGGCGTTAACATAATACTTAAGTTTCGCATCGCCGTCCACTCTCAATCTCGGAGTTACAAGATAGTTTTCAGTTTCGCACGGCCCCGTATTATTTTGAGAAGCTGAGGTAATAGAATTTGCCCCTGAATAAACATTAGCAGTCAACCATGTTTCCCAATCGTATGCCCATCCGTTCAAAGTAGTTCCTGTGTGAAAACGATTCCATCCTTCTGGAACAACATTTTCGTCAAACCCTTCTGCAAAAGTCACTTCTCCCCATTCAACATTAAAATGAACGGATTCTCCTATTATTCCCAGTTCAGAATTATCAGTCGCTTCAAACCAATATTCAGCTGTAGTTCCCAATTTCTGTCCAGGAAGATTACATTCAAAAGTACCTTCGTAATCAACTTGATTTTCATGTAAAGCCATAGGTATAGAAAGTTCAGCATGAGTTCCTTCGTCATCCGTTAATATGTAATGCAATTCAACATTCATACCTATCATATTCCAGTCTTGATCATACTCCGATCTGTCATAAGTGTATATCCTCATGTCAAGGTCACTGTAAGGACTGACTACTCCTTCATGGACAAGTGTATAATCCCCGTATTCGTCGAACCAGAAGTAAGGGACAGAGTAGAGATAAACATCATCAATAAGAAGACTTGAAATATCTGCAGAGTCAAAATGTCTTATTGCCACATAGATATTAGCCGACCATTGATCCTCCCCAAAAAAAGGACCTAGATCAATGTCTATTTCCTTCCAATCACTCGAAGTCAGTGTTTCTTCAAAAACTGGCAGAAAAGATTCCTGAGAATTATCTGTAAAAGAAATCAATACTTGATAATGCTCAGCAAAATTGACTTGATCAGTACTTCCTACACTGAATTTCAGATGTGGAAAATTTGTCATATCGTAACGTTCAACATCAAAGGTTTGAGGTGATATCATCCAGTTGTCCGGAGTAAGACCAGAACTGACAGACTCGGCACAATATAACCCACCATAAGCCGAAGTCGAATTTATTTGCCAGTTATTACTATCCCCGTCTGAATCTACAATACTGGCAGGATCAATAATCCCTGATTCGTAATCTTCACCCATCCATACTTCACACGATGCGCTAAACGTTAGAACCGCAATACAAATCAAAACAAACTTCTTCATACTTCTCTCCCAAAAAAATTATTAACTTTACATCCTGTACCAAATCAAGCCAAACTAAAATATATAAAATTAATTTTTTTTACGCAACATGAAAATTCGTTCAGGAAAAAAGTTTGGGAAGTTCAAGTATGAGTTTCGGATGTTTTATGAGAACTGATTTGAATATGTTTATAAGAGTTCTTTTTTCGAAAGCTTGTCCGTTCAGCTTATCAGTTATTGAATTGAGCGTTTCGTCTTCAATATTTTCAATTATCCTTTTGATCAGATAGAACTTATGGTTCGCTTTTCCCTGCTTTTTGTTCCATTTTCTGTCATATTCCGATAATATTTCGGCACTTACATTACCTATATTTATAGAAGAAACCGCCACTTCGGCCGCGATCCTTCCGGCTTTCATCGCGTTGATTATGCCTCCGCCGGACACTGCATTTGTCTGATGAGCCGCGTCTCCGACGAGCATAAATCCGGTGCCTGATATTTTTTCGAGCGTCTCGCTGCACACGACGCCTCCGCAGGTAGTTCCGATCACCGATGCTGACGGATAATATCTGCTCATAAAATCATTAAGGTATTTTCCTGCTTTCTTATCTTTTGAGGCCGGGCCGTTAACTCCGACCCCGATATTAGCGGTGCCGTCATCTTTCGGGAAGACCCAGAGATAGCCGGTAGGCGCTGTATCTTTACCGAAATAAAAATCCATTCTGTCTTTTGCATATCCTTTACCGGAAATGTTATATTGTACGCAGCTTTCCATATCGGAAAAAGATGGAGCTGTCTTTATTCCCGCCCACCGGCCCACCCGGGATTCGATCCCGTCTGCACCGATGACGATCTTTGATTTTATTTTATATCCCCTGCCCTGAAATTCTACTTCCACACCCTCAACTTTCCCGTTATCTGTTAACAGGCCGGTGACATTTGCTCCGGTCATGACCGCCGCTCCTGCAGATGCGGCCATGATGCCGAGTCCTGCATCAAATATTTTTCTGTCCAGAACAGCCGCTTCACTCTCGTGGTTCAAATCCAGCGTCTTGCCGTTAGGGGCTATGAATCTTATTTTGAATTTCCTGACATACTTAGTCACTATCGGATGATCAGGACTGAAAAATTCAAGCAGTCCGGCTTTGCCGACCGCTTCGCCGCATCTGACCGGAACACCAATTTCACGGTGCCGCTCCAGTAAAAGAACTGAAAGTCCTTTTTCGGCGCACTCTTTCGCTGCGACGCATCCGCCGGGCCCGCCTCCTGCTACGATAACATCGTACTTATCTTTCATTTTTATTCTTAATCCTCAATATCATACGCCGAAATATACCCAATATTAAATCAAATGCAATAAAAAAAGACCGTCGGTTGACGGCCTTTTCTTGTATGGACAGCTTATTTATTCTGATTCGACCTTTATCTCGATCCTTTTTTTCTCTTCTTCTTTCTTCGGCACCGTAACCTGCAGAACTCCCTTTTTGTAAACAGCTTTGATGTTCTCATCGTCTATCTGGTCTGTGGGAAGCGGGATGTATCTTTCGAATGAGCCTTTGATGATCTCTTTTCTGTAGAAATCCTGCTCCTTGACTTCATTTTCCTCGTGTCTTTTACCCGTTATTTTAAGGTAGTTCCCCTCGATAGTGATCTCCACATCCTTAGGGTCTATCCCGGGCATGTCGATATCCGCCATTATGTTGTTCTCTTTCATATAGACATCCGCATGGCATGACGGGCACTTTATCGTGTTTACATTGTAGTCCTGGCCGAAGAAGTTGTTCATGAGTTTGTCCAGGCTGTCCAGTTCTTTCCATCTTATAAGGTTCATGATACCCTCCTTTTTGTTGATTTTTTTATCCGACCGTATAAAATGCAACAGCCGTGCCAATTTTTTCAGGCTTGAAAAAACTTTTTCCAAAAAGTATCATATGACAGAAATGTCAGATATTGTCAGTCTTTAATACCTGCGGTCTTGAGCACCCAGGCGAACTTCATTGCGACTTCTTTATAGTAATCATAACGGCCGGAAGATCCACCGTGACCCGCCGTATTCATATTAATAATAACTGTGTTCGTGTCGGTTTTGCGTTCTCTTAATCTGCTGACCCATTTTAAGGGCTCCCAGTAGCTGACCCTGGTATCGTTAAGGCCGGCGAGAACCAGTATGTCAGGATAATTCTGAGATTTTATGTTCTGATAAGGGCAGTAGGACAGCATGTAGTCGAAATAGCTCTTCTCGTTCGGGTCACCCCATTCGTCATACTCGGAGACTGTGGCCGGCAGAGTGGGGTCCAGCATGGTGTTTATGACATCTAGAAAAGGAACATCGAGGACCGCGCCTTTGAACAATTCAGGCCTTTCGTTAAGGACCGCGCCTATCAGCATTCCTCCCGCACTTCCTCCGTTTATGATAAGTTTTTCTCCGGAACAGTATTTCTTCTCTATCAGGTACTCGGCGCACGATATAAAATCTGTGAAAGAATTCTTTTTGTTTAAAAGCATTCCCCCTTCATGCCATTTTTTACCTTTCTCAAGCCCGCCCCTTACATGCGCTGTGCCTACGACAAAACCCCTGTCGAGAAGACTGATCCTTGAAACCGAGAAAGACGGGTCGCTGGGGTCTCCGTACGCGCCGTAAGCTTCTAGAAGCATCGGGTTTTTGCCGTCGTGAGAAAATTTATCCCTCCGGTAAACCAGCGATACCGGCACCTTTTCCCCGTCCCCGGCAGATGCGTAAACAAGCTCGGAATGGTATTTTGTGAGGTCGAATCCTCCAAGTACTTTCTGCTGCTTGAGGAACTTTTTTTCACCTGTTCTCATGTTGTATTCCACTATCGAGTACGGAGTGGTCATTGATTCATATACATATCTCACTTTATCGGTATCGAACATGGGATTCGATTCAATGTAAACATTGTAACATTCATCGCTGAACTTTATTTCTTTTCCCTGTAAAGACTCGTATTCAAGCGTTCTCAGCATCCTTTTGCCGTCGCTTAATTCAGAAACGACGATGTGATCTTTAAAAAGCTCGATGTCGTCTATGTAGGTCTCCGTCCTGTGAGGAATGTATGTTTCCCATTTGATCTTGTAAGGATAGCTCTCAAGAACTTTCATAACCTTGAAATTGAAGGCTTTATCCGCATTTGTCAGAATATAGAACGAATCCCCCCTGTGGTCCGGATAATACTCGATACCTTTTTTTCTTGGTTCCATGAGGTCAAAAAAACCCATTGGATCGTCGCTCTTAAGATAATGATATTCGGATGTGTTCTTGCTCGCGGTCCCGATAAGCAGATATTTTCTGCTTTTTGTTTTATCGATCCATACATAGAAAGCATCGTCGTTCTCCTGATACATGATCCTGTCCGAAGTGACTTTGGTTCCAAGAACATGCCTGATAACCCTATCTGACCTGCTGCTTTCATTCACGGTAGTATAGAAAAAAGTGTTGTCCTTCTCCGCCCATTCAAGATCGTCAACATTATCGAAAGTTTCGGCAAAATGAGTACCCAGCGACAGATATTTAATGAATAGTCTGTACCTTTCACCGCCCTCGTCATCTATGGAATAAGCAAGGTATTTGTGGTCGGGGCTTACCTTATATACTCCAAGCTCAAGATACTGTTTCCCTTTTGCGAGCTGGTTCAGATCGAGCAGGATCTCTTCTTCAGCGTCGAGGCTTTTGAATTTTCTGCAGTAAACAGGATACTGTTCGCCTTTTACATCTCTTGAATAATAGAAATAGTCGTCTTTCTGAACGGGCAGCGAGATATCCGATTCGTCGATCCTTGAAATAATCTCTTTATATAGTTTATTCTCCAAACTTGAATTCAGGCTGAGAACAGCTTTTGTATATTCATTCTCTTTTTTTATATGTTCGCTTATACGAAGATCTTCC
>JAQVNT010000102.1 GCA_028702975.1 Candidatus Delongbacteria bacterium | reverse complement strand
ACGATGAAATACCGGGCACAATATACTTTACATACACTGACCTTGGCGGTACAGCAGGTACATCAGCGGATTACAATATCAAGTTCATACCTGATACAAATATACCTAAGGTGCAGGATTTTGCTTACGGAGCACCCGTGTTCCTTACCCAGGATATGACTATCACACTTACTTTTACCGACGAATCCGCTATCAGTTCTTTAACAGGGTGGTATTCGGAAGATGATTGGGTTACACAAACTGAAGTGGTAATGACACCTGCAAAGGATCATACTTATATCTATTCCGCAGTTCTTCCCGCTAAATCAGCTGTTACATTTGCAAAAGTAAAATTTGATATTGGCGATGCAGCCGGAAACACGATGACATCCAAGGTTTATACTGTAAAATGGCTTGACGGCGAAGATGTTCTTGTTGACGATTTCGAATCCGATTCAGGATTTTGGGACTGGGCGACACCCGCGACAACATGGACACTTACTGATGAGGAATCAGTTTCAGGAGCACAGTCTCTTACAGACAGTTACGGAGGAAATTATCCTGACAAGAAAAAGAACCGTCTGATGTCATTGCCTCAGGATTTCAGCGCTTATATGGCAGCTACGGCATTCTTATGGGCAAAGATCGATGTTGAGCCTGACTGGGAATTCTTCATGCTTCAGGGAACAACGAGCACAGACGCTGTTCCACACGATTCGCTGTGGATAACTCTTCTTGAGCTTTGTGACTATGATCAGCCATGGAGATATTATGAAGTAAATCTCGGTGCTTTAGCAGGTCAGTCCAATGTAAGATTGAGAGTGAAACTCGACAGTGATACCTACGTGAACGCTGACGGAGTATATCTTGACGATCTGAGAATTGTCGGCTATTTTGACGACTTTGCTCCGCCGCAGATAGTTTACGGAGGACCTGAAATAATAGAGGGCGGAGAATATACTATCCCGAGAGAATTCACAATTCCTGTTGGAATGGGAGATTATATATTTAATGTGGAAGCTACTGATGTTTCAGATATATCTGAGATAAAAGTAGTTTACTCTGTTGACGGCGGACCGGAACAGGAAGCTCTTCCTGCTGTATCTTCAGGACCTTCAGGAACTTACGAAATGGCAATACCGGAACAGGCTGCCGGATCGCAAGTATATTATAGGATAGTTGCAACTGATAATTCGACATGGAAGAATTCCGGCGAGACAAAAACTTATATGATCCGTTTCGGTAACTTCCTGTATTACCAGAACGGCGATGATTATACCGATTACCTTGACATTATAGGTAATGGACCCGGTGCATCAGCTCAGGCTATTGCTAAAAGAGTGACGATGGGACCGATGGATGCTGCTAAAGGTCACTACAGATCGAATCTGGTAGGTATCACTATCGACAACTATATAAATATTGAAGACGGCTATTACAGCGACCCGATGTATATTCACGTATGGGCAAATGACAACGGAGCACCGGGAGAAGACCTGATCGAACCTTTCTATTTCGAGCAGGCAGCCACACAGGAGTCAAGCTATGAGATCACTTATGTTGACCTCAGGGCTTATTCTGCAGTTCTATCAAATATTGAAGGCGATGTTTTTGTGGGATTTACATCTGCCGGATCTGAAACATGTCTTCTTTATGAAGTTGTCAGCAGCCACATAGGCGTACCCGGTTATGTAGCATTTGAAAGATCATGGCTCGGATCTGACAATAACGCAGACGGCGTTCTTGACAGCTGGGAATTTGACCCTGCAAGTGTTTATCACATCAGCGCTGTAATTGATGTATATGAATACATTGACGGACCTCTTGCTCCTACAGGATTCGCATTGGCGAATGAAGATTATGACGATGTTGCTAACCTGATATGGAGCGCAAGTCCGGAATCAGAATTCGTTGATCATTATAATGTATATAGAGACGAGACACCAGATTTTGCTCTTGTGACTCCTTTGGCAAGCGTATCTGCCGATAGCGCTCTTGTTTATGATGACGGCGTTCTGACAGTAGGAGTAACTTACTACTATAAATTAACGGCGGTTGACACTCTGGGATTTGAAAGCTCTCCTTCAGTTGAGCTTGAATACAATTGCACCAGCGGAATAAATGAAAATATACCGCTGACAACAGAGCTTTTCCAAAACTATCCTAACCCGTTTAACCCCGAGACTTCGATCAAGTTTACTCTTGCAACTAACTCGGACGTAAGCCTGACGGTTTATAACACCAAGGGAGAGAAGGTAGTTGGACTTATGGACGGAAAACTGAAAGCAGGATACTATAACACAAGCTTTAACGCATCGAAACTTGTGAGCGGAGTATATTATTACACTTTGAAGGTTGACGGTAAAGCGATGACGAAAAAAATGATGCTTATAAAATAAAAGCGTCGGACAATCATAAAAAAGAGGTGATCTTTACGGACACCTCTTTTTTATGATAAATGTTCTTGACAAAAAGGGTATTAGTGTTTATTTTTGTCCCTGAGAGTCCTGAATATTCGGGATTGAGATCGTAAATAAAAGGGGAGGCGGGATTGAATAAAAGTAAAAATTCTGAAGGAATGTTCAGTACAAAACTTAACAAGGAGGAAAGATGAAAAAGATGTTGTTGTCGGTTTTAGTTCTTGCCGCAATGCTTTCAGCCGCCATAGTGCCGGTTGACAGAGCTAAGACGGTAGCGGAGAACTATTACCAGAATTACGCACCTACTATGTCCAAGGGCAATGTAGTTGTAAAAACTCTTACAAAAGAGTATATGGGGCAGCCCACATGGTATGTTTTTAAATTTACAAAAGGTTTCGTGATCGTTGCGGCTGATGATAACGTTGATCCGATACTGGGACATTCTTTTGACGGAATTATAGATGAGGATATCTATAATATGCAGAATCCGTTTGTTGCCAGATTTAGCGGATATGACAAACAGATCGTTCATTCCATCAGGGAAAAAAATCTGGACAGGCCTGCAAAACAAAAAGAGTGGAAAGACATTGAGAATAACGTATTCCCGAATGTTTCCTCAAAAGTTCAGGTCGGACCTCTTCTACAGACGAAATGGGGACAGGGATATCCGTGGAACCTTCAGACTCCTCAACAGACTTATGTAGGTTGTGTTGCTACCGCAATGCACCAGATCATGAGATTCCATCAGGGACCTACAGCCGGAAACGGTACTCACACTGATGTCGATTTGTCAGGAGATATTCAGGGTTCATGGACAGTAAACTTCGGAGCAGCGACTTATGACTGGTCGCTGATGCAGGGAATATATGCATCGGATTTTGACACTGAAGAAAAAAGAAATGAGGTTGCTGAGCTGAGTTATCATTGCGGTATAGCGGTGGATATGGATTATGACTCTGACGGTTCTGGAACCCAGACTTCATATGTTCCAGCTGCTTTAGAAAATTATTTTAGTTTCTCAACAGATGCGGTTTATCAGACACTCGGTACTGTTACAGACTCGTCGTATTTCGCTACAACAATACAGATAAACCTGAATCAGAACAGGCCTATTGAATGGTGCGGATATCCTTCAACCGGCGCCGGCCACGCATTTGTTCTGGACGGATATAAAGACGGTTACTGGTACAGTTTTAACTGGGGATGGAGTGGAAGTTATGACGGATGGTTTAAAATAAATGATCTGACTCCGGGCGTAAATGACTTTACTTTTAATCAGGGTTGCGCGCATACTCTTTATGTTAATGGGTTGTTAGCTCAGATGCCGCCTCCTCAGAATTTAGCGCAGTCCGTCAGTACTGATGGAGACGTAACTCTTACATGGAATGCGCCAACAACTGTCGATCCGATGGGAACACTGATCGATTATGCAATATATAGAGACAGAGAATTAATTGCATATAAAGGTGATTTGGTAAGATCATATGTTGATCCTGCCATGCCGGAAGGTGATTATCTTTATACAGTAAGAGCAGTGTACGAAAATCCGGATGGTGAATCTCTTATTTCAAACGAGGTTACCGCTGTCGTATCACCTGATCCCGGGTTCCCTGTTCCGATCGCGTTTAGCGCTACAAGTTATCAGTTCGTAAGATCGAAAATTGACCTTGCATGGACAAAACCATTTGTAGGTACTGCTCTGTTTCAAGACGGTTTTGAAACTGGAAACACTGCCGGCCAGCCACCTGTCGGATGGACTCAGAGACGTTCAGACGGTCTTGACCAGTCAGGAATGACATGGGGAGTTCCCGCCGGAGCTGCTCCCGACCAGGGTTTCGTCTGCTCTACAACCACCACTCATCTGGGAACATACAGTCTTCTCTGCAATGACGGTGATACTACTAACGAATACAAGTATTATTACTTGTTCACACCTCCGGTATCGCTGGTTTCAGGACAGAGTATGCTTAAATTCTGGTGTCATCAGTTGAACAATGACGGTATTCATCACATCGTACTTTACAACGGTAACTTTACAGAACCTGATCCTTCAGTTAACATGACTGTTTTTAAAACCGGAGTTAAACTTCCTTGGTTAGACGGTGCTGATGGTACATGGTCAGGAGAATATTATACTGACCTCGGTAGCGCAAATGGAACTTATCGTGTGGGGATAGTTAAGGAAATCACTAACGCTGTTTACAACAGATATGACGATTTCTTTTTCGGCGTAGATTCGTATCCAAGCGGTGTACAGCCTACTTCTTACGAGATATACAGGCAAGGTAACGCATCCCCGATAGTTGTTCCCGTTACTGGAATAAATGAAACTTATGAGGATACAAGTTTCGAAGACGGATGGAACGAATACTATGTAAGGGCTGTTTATCCTACCGGCAAATCAATCTCAGGTTCAAAAGATATCGCCTGGATTGATGCTAATCCGGTACCGCATTATTTGGAAGGAACATACGATGAAATAAATGACAATTGCGATATTTCCTGGTATGCTCCGGGACACTATCCTGCTCACTGGTTCGCATGGGAATTTGAGAATGACGATTGGTTCTATCTTGCTTATGTCGGATCGGACACTGTGACTTTGGCTAGGACATATTTTACTGCAGAAGCTTTCGGAATGAATTATCCGGTCTATATTGATCAGATATCAGCGGCTTTCTATGAAGATGCCGGCGTTCAGGACTGGGCAAGTAATCAATTCAAGTATGCTATCGGATACGGCAGGGATGACAATGCAACTTATCTGCATACCTCCGCAAATCTGACAGCTATAGAAGACGGAACATTCATTGATTATACTTTACCATCGACTTTAACTATTACAGAACCATGGTTTGTTGAAGTTCAGTTTGTTGATTTGACTTCCGCTACACCAAGTCCCATGACACTTGTACATGAGGAAGGTGTGGGTATCGAATTTAACTCGGTATGGTATTGGTCAGGTGACGGTACTAATTATGATCCAGGTTACTATGCATATACTTATGTATCACCGTACGGATCAGAGGACTTTATGTTTTATTGCTACGGATGGAACGATGAACCTACAATAACAAAAGAAGGAATCGTTCAGCCTGAAAGAGTTGAATTCTCAGCAAATACTTTAATGGCTAAACATGCTCCAGCTAACGATTATACAGTTGCTGAGACAAAAATAATTGCTCCGAAGAACAAAAAAGAAGTACAGCCGCTGTATAGCAGTAATAAAGGTCTGCAGACTTATCAGGTTTGGAGAAACGGATCGAGATATGATACATCTACTGGCACATCGTATTCTGATACCAATCCGCTACCTAATAACGTATATTACATTACAGCCCTTTACACTGATCCTGTTGGCGAATCCGAAGGATCAAACGAGATCACATTAGGACCTCCGGCGTATGCTCAGATGCCTGTAAACATCACAAAAAACGTTTCTTCAGGAACCAGTGATACGGGTACTTTCGATCTCGGCAACACGGGAGGCGGATATCTGAACTATACTCTCAGCTATGAATATACAGATGTAATGACTCAGACGCTTACTCCGGTTGATGAGCATTTTGCTTCAAGTCTCGGTACATTCACATCATCAGCTAACTGGGTATATTCTACAACCGTACCGACTTATGAAACAGGATATGCAAGAATCGCTTCGGTAAATAATGCCACAAGATTGGGATATTTAACTT
>JAQVNT010000101.1 GCA_028702975.1 Candidatus Delongbacteria bacterium | reverse complement strand
CATGAAGTTCAGTGTCCATTGTTCGAGTAAGAGTTTTTATTCTTGAGACGACTTCATGGTGGAGCTTTCTTTCTATGACATTTTTCCCTTTGAGCATAGAAATGACACCTTTAACTTTAGCGCGAATGAAGCTTTGTTCTTCTTTCGGCTCAATGTATATCTCGGTCGCACCTTCTTTTACCGAACTGGATAGTAGATCATCCACCAGTTTTACTATCTTATTGTTTGGGGCTTTTTTTTGTTGCATTTTGACACCTCCGCTAAATTATTTATAAAGACTTTTTTAATTACTTTATTTTTCGAATATGTTTCAAGCAGCTTACTTATTAAATACGATCCCGGTACTGATATGACCGAAGTTTTTCCGATTAGAAGTTCCTGTATGTTGTTTTCGCAAAAGAATTTTAAGCCATTGTATGATAAATGTCAAGTTCTTTTCTTGCGTTAAATTTTACAATACCTCCGCGAGATCCTGTGCAGCCTTACCAATATTCTTATTTGCTTCGCCCAGAGCTATCAGCTTAGTTTCAAACTCCTGGAAAACATCAGGAAATTTTTCCATTACACTTGATAAAGTTTTTTTACTTCTTATATCTTTTAAAACTTCTTCTGAAATATCTTTTAATTTATCATCAGCTACAAACAGAGCAACACGAATAACATCTTGAAATAAATGAAAATTATTTCTGTCAGGTAATTTTCTTTTCTCATTCGTCTCTTTATTTTCATTAAATTTCACTATAAAATTATAGTTTGCATCATAAGCCTTATTATCAATAGATTCAAAAGCATTTTCTTCTTTAAACTCTCCTATCACTTTCCAGAAATCTTTTCTTTTCTCGTTTTCTGATTCAGATACCTCTTTCATTTTAACAATCTTTGGTAATATTCCGAGAAAAATGTCCAGATATCCAGATTGTTCACCAATTCTTATCAATTCTATTTCAAGCTCTGTGAAAATTTCCGATCTGCCTTTAAGAGTAGTAAAAAAATCTTTACCATTGCATATTTCCTCTATCATTTGCTTTGTAACAGCTTTAACTTTTTCATCTGCCCATTCGGATGCTATTTCCATACCTTTTGTTAAACTTATACCTGCAAAAAGTAATAAACCAAAAATTTTCCAATATTTTGATCTTGTATTTCTTTCACCTTCTTCCTGATCAGGAAAACCAACTTCCACGAATGCTATGCCCAACATATCCGAAGCTGTATTCAAACATTTTTCTTCGCTATAGGGATTAATTACGAAAATTTCAAGTTCGGTAAATACTGAGTTGTATTTGCTCATTGTGTCATGCAGTTTTTTCCCTTCATCAATTTCTTTGACGACATCATTAATGACAGATTTCAGCTCGTCATCCGCACTTTTTGAAGCAAACTTTAACGAATCAGATATTGAAACTTCTCTTCCTATCAATTTCGAGAACAGTTTCCAGAATTTACTTCTTTGCTTTGATGCCCCATTTGATTCATGTTCGAAAATCCCGTTTTTCAATTTTTCTCCTATCAAACCCATAACAAAGTTGTATTTTGTTATCTTCTCTTCGATAACATCTTTTTGTTTTTCAAGAAGCTGTGTCAGGATTAATTCATCATCAGGATTGTCCACGATCTCTTTTATTTCAGCCAGTGAAAAATCGAACTGCTTAAAGAAAGATATCAGATTTGCGGCTTCGAAGTTACTTTTGTTGTAGTACCGGTACTTTGAAAACTCATCCACCTTTGCGGGTACCAAAAGTCCCATTTCGTGGTAGATCTTTAACATTTTCGGTGTCAGATTCGTGATCTTTGAAAATTCTCCGATGCTGTAATACATTTTCTCCTCCGGTTTTTTATTTCAGAAAGTAATGTAAACATAAACCCAAGGTTCAAGTCAAGCGATTTTTTTTTAAAATGGATTTAAAACTAAAAATCCCGTTTCCCGAATGCATCCATTGATCTTGAAAGTGAGACCCACACGGTCGGAACAGCTACCAACATCAAAATCAGGTTGAACCATATCATGCTTATCCCAGCATCGGCAATTCCTTCAAGTAGCGGTTTTATTACGAACGCGAAGATCATGACCGTCATTGTAAAGTAGAGATTATATTTTTCATGCTCAAACTTCGACCATAAATAAAGGTAAACCGATGAAATTATCACAGAGATCAGAATGCCGAAGATCAGCCCCGCGACGATGCCGCTTACCGGAGTATGTATTTCGACTACGATCTTCCTAAGCGCGAGCTCGACCTTATCCGAATCGTAGAAGACTTTCTTGATGTTCGCCCAGACCGAGACTCCGATAGCCGCGAGCGTGAACATATCAGTAACTATCGCCGCCGTAAAAAAACGCGAGATCACGATCAATTCCTTTTCAACAGGCACAGAGGCGTTCACTTTATCATGCCTGCTCGAAGACACCGTCGAATTGAACTTCAAAAGTGCAAAGAACACCGACAGAATAAGCCCAATCGCATAAGCTGAAAAGTGACCCTGAAGAATAATTACAGGTGCAACCAGCATCGCAATTACGACAGCTCCAAAGTACTTGTCCGCCCAGAATATCAGGTAGAGGTTTGATTTTATCATGTGCTTCATTTTAAAGTCCTGTTGTTTTTTAGAAGATAGACTGAAGCTCTGGCTGAGATGTACATATAAAGGAAAGATCCGATCGTTAAAGAATAAAGATAAAGTGGAGCTCCGCCTAAATCAGGATAATAGTATACATATTCTTTTATAAACAAACGGAGAAAAAAGATAATATATTTTTCAAAGATCAACATTATAATCGGCATTAAGAAAAACAATATTATCAGATTCATAAACTTTTTTTCAGTGCTTTTATGTAAAATTAGAAGCAGTAACGATGTAATGATCACAACTGAAAATGAAAGTATAAATCTATACTCCTCCTTCTCACAGTACTTTAACGCATAATCAAGAAGATTTGCATATCTGGAACCCAAAGAACCTATTGTCAATTTACTCTCTTTCCAAATATCCGCTTTTTCTATAGATAATTTCTTCATCTCATAATAATGATTCGACATTGATACTTGTTCTCTAAGAATATCATTTGTCATTATAAAGACTAAAATTATAACAAGGAACCACAGATGTTTCATTATCGGCAGAAATTTCTTGAATTTGTAGATTATAATCGCATGAACAAACAGTACTGCTATTACTAAAAACATTATGTTAATGTAATAACCTGCAAATCCCAACGAATAGGAATATAAAGCCTGATACCTTAATGTGACAAAAAGATTCAAATATAAATAAACTAATCCGAACATGATAAGCGGTGCTATAATGAAAGAAATTTTCAACTGCCTGGAATATAAATATATTGGAAAGGCTATAAACAAAAGTTTCAGTACCGTGAAAGAAGTATAATACATTGCACTAAAATATCTTAAAATGTAGTTTTCAGCATAATACAAATTAAATATTTCAATTGTTTTATTAGAAGCTTCTCCAAATAAAAAACCGATCAATGAGAAAGTGATCAAAAGGATATACTTACTCCACACATATTTTTCTTTACTTACAGGCATAGTCATCAGCATTGAATCCGACTTATTCTTCTGTTCTTCGCGAAGCAGTTCAAATGTCAACAGTCCGGGGATCAGGATAGCAAAAATCCAGTTCTGGAACTGCTGAACCTGATTCAGATACGGAATGAACGAAAACGAGAATATGAACAGGAAAACTCCGAGCGGGATTGTCCACAATCTGTGCCCGAGCACTTTCAAGTCAGCTAAAATCAGATTCTTCATGAATGCCTCCTGTCGTTTTTGAGGAGATAAATTGAAGCTCTTACGGAGATCATAATAAAAACGATTATTGAGACTACGAATATCATATATATGAGTAAGAGATGAATATTCCAGTAGAATTCATCGCCCGGATAATAAAAAATCATACTGTGGAAAGAGATCAAAAATGAAAATACATGAAATAATATGACCGGGGACAGAATATACAATATCATATTCCTATTGAATTTATCATTAAAATTTTTATGAAAGACAAATAATAAAAATATTACTATTAGTAACGATATGCCTACAATAATCAAGTCTAATCCGTGTTTGGATGAAAGTGCCGTAAAAAGAAGATAAGATCCGATATGTTTCTCGGATTTAAGAAATATTTCTAAGTTTTTATTGACCGAAATATAATTCAATAACATGTTCTGAAAAGCCGCGATCCTATCAATTGTAAGGAATATAATTGTAGTGTAAATGATATCATTGGTGTATCGGTCAGCTATATTCTTATAAAAATGTTCAAACACTTTCAAGACCAATACGAGTGATGCGATGATTCCTGAAAATTTGAAATACCAGATCAGTGTATTGTTATCCAGAGAAAGCCTGTAGCTATGCGAATATAATATATCAGTTATGATAAGAAGTGCTGTCAGAAATAATGCAGAGGCTCCCATTGATCTCATTAACTTTTTTGTGTAATAATAAACAGGCAGGGTATAATATATCACTAGAAGGACCCCGATCGAAATACTCCCTATTCTTGAGAACTCAATTATTGATTCTTTAGCATGCATAGTAATATGTAAGTATTCAGATAAATATATTACAGGTATTGACAGTGAGCAGAACAGTGATATTACTATATATCTGCCGAGAATACAAGTTTTCTTACAGACCGGTAAAGTCATAAACACTGATTCAGATCCGTGCTTCTGTTCATCGCGCAAAAGTTCATAAGTTAGCAATCCTGGTATTAATACGGAATATATCAAGTGATGGATCTTATATACTTCTTCAAGGTTTGGTATGAACGAAAACGAGAAAATGAACAGAAATACTCCGATCGGAATCTGCCATATCCTATTCCCCAAAACTTTTATATCTGCCATTATTAACTTAAACATTTTACTTTCCTCCTGCGCTTTTACTTGTTCTGCATATAGACCATCATCTGCTCGAGGGTCGGTTTTTCTGTAACGATCTCGAACTGTGAGAATACGTTTTGCTTCTCTACATTGCAGAGTGCTTCGAAACCGAATCTATTCTCTTTGACGCCGAGTAGCTCACTTTTTATTTCACCTGTGAGTATGCCTGAGTCGCCTTTGATGATCTTGTAGTTTTCGAGCAGGACATCTTTTTGGTCGGAGAATACTATGCGGCCGTTATTGATGAATGTGATGTAATCGGCTATTTTCTCAAGGTCGGAAGTGATGTGTGTTGAGAAAAGGATGGATTTGTTCTCATCCTGAATTTCTTCTCGCAAGATGTCCATGAGTTTGTCGCGGAAGACAGGATCAAGCCCGGAGGTTGGTTCATCAAGTATCAAAAGTTCGGCATTGTGAGAAAGAGCTACAGCAAGCGAGAATTTCATTTTGGTGCCTTTTGAGAGATCTCTAATTTTTTTATTCGGGAGGAGGCCGAAGACAGAGCAGTATTCATCGAATTTCTCATCATCCCACCTGCTGTAGAACGGCGCGATTATATCTTTCATTTTCTTTACGGTCAGATGCTCATAGAAATAGCTTTCCTCATATACGAAGCCGATCCTGTCCTTTATTGCCACTTCATCTTTCGAATTGTCCATGCCGAAAATTTTAATATCGCCGGAATCTTTCTTCAGTAAATTCATGATCAGCCTGATAGTGGTCGTTTTGCCTGCGCCGTTCGGACCGATAAATCCCATGATATAGCCTTTTTCCAAGCCGAAACTGATATTGTCGAGCTTAAAACCTTCGAATTCTTTCGTTACACCGTTAATTTCAAGTATCTTATTCATTATAATACCTCCTCGTATAGCGCATCGAGCATTTCTCTCAACTCACTTTTCTTTAATCCGAGCATTTTGGCCTCATCTACCGCTTCCGACAGCCTGTTTTCGATAATTTTGAGCTTCTGCTCTTTGATAAATTCCTTATTCTGATGAGCCACGAAAGTCCCTTTGCCACCGACGGTTTCCAAAAAGCCTTCGCGCTCGAGATCCTCATAACTTCTCTTGGTGGTGATCACGCTGATCCTGAGGTCTTTTGCGAGGTTCCTGATAGACGGAAGAGCATCGCCTTCTTTCAGTTCGCCGGTGATCATCATGCCCCTGAGCTGGTCGGATATCTG
>JAQVNT010000100.1 GCA_028702975.1 Candidatus Delongbacteria bacterium | reverse complement strand
CTGACCCATCGACATGAAATGGTCGGCGTACCTGAGCACATCCACCTGATTGCCCGAAAGAGTGTAATTGTCGTTCCCGCTCTCATCGTTCAGTACCGAGTATCCGTAAACTCCCGCATAAGCCTGAGCTTTCATTTCGCCGATATAAACATCGTTCCCGCTTTTATCCCACAGGCAGGAGTAACCGAAAGTCGCGGCAGCCTGAGAATGCTTAAGCGAAAGATATCTGTCATTTCCGGCTTCGTCCAACAGTACAGTGAAACCGAACAGGGAAGAGGCGAGAGAGAAGTCTTTGCAGTCGTAAATATCATCGCCTTTTCCGTCATAAAGGAACGATATACCGTTGAAAGCCGAAGCCGGCCCGAACTCATCTGAAATATACCTGTCATTACCTTCAAGGTCGATTATGTATGAAAATCTCTGATCTTTATTGTTAAGTCTGTAAGTGTCGTCCCCTTTTTTATCAATGATCAGAAAGTATTTACCCTCGTAAACATCATCGCCGTCAGTTCCGATGGCTATACGGCCATACGGAGTTTCTTTTGAGTAAGGCTGCTGAAGCACGTTTTCTTTTACGAAACCGATCAGTTTAATAAAATCGAGATAAGACATTATGCCTGCATTTATTATGAATTCAGGCTTTATCCTGCTTAAAGTTTCTTTGTAGAACTGTTTGCTTTCCTCGTAATATTTTCTTTCAGCAAGCCTATTATTTATCATGACCGAAATGTCATCAGTACCGGATGCACTTTCTTCATCTTCAGATCCCTCTTCATCTTCGCTGATCGATCTATGAAAAACTTTTACCAGTATTGAATCAGCTTCTGCATAACCCGACCATGTTTTATTAAAAGTTTCTTCTACAGTTTTATGCCTTTTCTCAAACCCGTTCAGATCAATAATTTCTGATTCGCCCATTGGTAATTCTGAATCGAATTCTTTTATTAAGTTCGAAAAATCTATCATAGGAAAATCTGCATAATCATCTTTGGCCTTGTCAGGCAGAGAAATCTGAAGCATCGGTTCTGTGAACATCTGGGCTATGGAAGGGAAGAGGAAAAGTTCTTTATCCGTTTTAACAGGCAGGAAAAAGTCATTCTTAGACATTTCCAGTTCATTAAGAGCTTCGTAAACTACTGAACTGTCCGACACCAGATCGGCGATCGTCAGCAATAGGATCGAATCCTTGACATCATGTTCTTCATATCCTTCAAAAATTATACCCGCAGCCTCACCGTATATGTATTTTTTCTTCAGAAGCTCAAGAAGAGGCGAGTCCGTTTTTTTGTCAATTATCTTATGCCTGACCTTAAGCGTATCGGCTTTTAAGTGCGAGTTGAGATAATGTAAAGCAGTATGGGAAACGAGCTGAAGCGAATCTTCAAGCATCGAAACTAGCTCTCTGTCGCCTTCGGGAGTGTTCATTTTGCCCAGAGCTGCCGCGACCTGCCATCTGACCTTAAAATCGGGATCGTTCTTGAAAGGGCGGACAACATTCAGACTGCGCGGATCTTTCAAATCACCGATGCCTTTCAGGGCTGAAACTTTCACCCATGCCGAGTCAGAAATTAGAAAACTCTCAAGAAATTCCAACCCTTTATCGTACTTCGACAGGCCGAGAAACTCCACCGCTGTCCCGAAACTTTCCCTGTCCTCAAGTCTGATCACATCCATCAAGTATCTCGACGAGAGCTTCGAATCTATCCTTGAAAAAAGATCTCTCAGCGCATGGTACTCCCTCGGCTGCCTCGAAGAGCTCTTCTCCGCAAGGAACGGGATAATATCCTCTCCAATATCAATGATCTTCTGCCTGGCAGGCTCAACATACTTCTGATGATTATGGAACGATGCCGATGCCTGAATGAACAGCGAATCGTATTTTGAGGTTGTGTACTGGGCGCTTAAAGCAGATATCAGGATTAAAATTACTACAAATTGCTTTCTCATAACATTTCCGAATTTTTTTCAAAATTACGCAAAAAATGAGGGAAAAGCAAAAAGAATATTCTGCTTGCTAAATAATTCATATCAGTTTAAATTTGCAAGAGTTAATAGAATATAAACAATACTGATTAGGTAGAAATGCACATTTATCAGACACCGGAACAGAAAGCGAGAGAACAGATCGACAAAATGCTTAACGCATCCGGTTGGACTGTGCAGTCTAAAAGCGAAATAAATTTATCAGCGTCTCTTGGAATTGCGGTTCGAGAATACACAACAGCGGTCGGACCTGCAGACTATGTTCTTTTTGCGGATAAAAAGCCTGTCGGTATTGTTGAAGCGAAAAAGGAAGCTGAAGGACTGCATTTGAAAGTCGCGGAGGATCAGGCTGAAGATTATGCGAAAAGCAAACTAAAATATTTGAATAACGATCCGCTGCCTTTCGTTTATGAAAGCACTGGAACGGTCACTAATTTTACGGATATGCGTGATCCGAAACCGAGATCGAGGCCTGTCTTTTCTTTCCACAGACCTGAAACGCTTATCAAACTTCTGAAAGAAAACAATTCATTACGCACAAGACTGCATGACCTACCCGAACTTAAACCAGACGGGCTGAGAGGAGCGCAATTCAGGGCAATTAATAACCTTGAAGGATCTTTTAAGTGGAATAAACCGAAAGCGCTTATTCAGATGGCGACCGGCTCAGGCAAAACTTTTACCGCCTGCACATTCGTTTACCGTCTTTTGAAGCATGCAAAAGCAAGCAGGATTTTATTTCTCGTTGACACGAAAAATCTCGGCGAGCAGGCGGAACAGGAATTTTTGAAATATCAGCCGAATGATGACAACAGGAAATTTACCGAGCTTTATAATGTTCAGAGGCTCAGTTCAAGCTACATCGCTTCGGACAGTCAGGTATGCATTTCAACCATTCAGAGGCTCTACTCGATCCTGAAAGGCGAAGAACTCGACGAGACACTGGAAGAGTCGAATCCGAACGAATCGGGAGTTTTTGAAGGCTGGCAGAAAAAGGAACCGCTTCCGGTAATTTACAACGAAAGAATTCCGCTCGAATATTTTGATTTTATTATAATTGACGAATGCCACCGCTCGATATATAATTTATGGAAGCAGGTGCTCGATTATTTCGACGCATTCCTGATCGGGCTTACCGCAACGCCGGACAAAAGAACCTTTGGTTTCTTCAATGAAAATGTCGTCAGCGAATACACTTATGAGGATTCCGTAACGGACGGAGTGAATGTTCCCTACGATGTTTTTACGATAGAAACTGAGATCACGCAGAATGGAGCGGTATTAAAAGCTGATCAGTACGTGGACAAAAGGGAAAAACTGTCCCGAAAAAGCAGATGGTCGAGGCTTGATGACGATTATGAATACACTGCGAACGATCTTGACAGGGAAGTGGTCAGCATAAACCAGATTAGATGTGTAATTAGAGCTTTCAAAGAGGCACTTCCGAAGATATTCCCGGACAGATTCGATGAGAACGGTGAATTTGAAGTGCCTAAAACGCTTGTATTCGCAAAAACAGACAGCCACGCAGACGATATAATTCAGATCATAAGGGAGGAATTCTCGGAAGGGAACGATTTCTGCAAAAAGATCACATATAAGGCTGAAGAAGATCCCAAATCAGTGCTCAACAGGTTTCGGAATTCATGGGCGCCGAGGATCACCGTAACAGTTGATATGGTAGCCACCGGAACTGATGTCAAACCTCTCGAAGTCCTTCTGTTTATGAGGGATGTAAAAAGTCTCAATTATTTTGAACAGATGAAAGGCAGAGGCACGAGAACGCTGGATTATGATAAACTGCTTAGTGTAACGAAAACCGCAAAGCACACGAAAACGCATTTTGTGATCGTGGATGCAATAGGAGCCGTCAAATCAAAGAAAACCGACAGCCGTCCGCTTGAAAGAAAGCCGGCAGTACCGTTAAAAGACCTTCTCGGAGCGGTAGCAGTGGGAGTAAAAGACGAGGATGTTTTCACCTCACTCGCAAACCGTCTGATCAGGCTCGATAAAAAAATGACCGATACCGAAAAGACAAGATTCGAAGAACTTAGCGGAGGTAAAACCGTCATATCTGTAGCGAAAAACCTTCTCGAAGCCTACGATCCCGATGTCCCCGAACCGCAGAGGAATGACATACAAAATGCAGCGACTTCAACATTCAACGGCAAGCTCAACGAATATATAGACAATGTCAGAAAAGCGCACGAACAGATAATTGATAAAATAAATACGGATAAAGTGCTCAAAGCAGAGTGGGATACTTTCACTTCCGATAAAGCTCAATCAGTCATAAAAGAGTTCAAAGAGTACATAGAGGCGAATAAAGATGAAATCACAGCACTCGGCATATTTTACGATCAGCCTTACAGAAGAAGAGAACTCACATTCAAAATGATAAAGGAAGTCCTTGAAAGAATAAAGGCCGACAAACCGCTCCTCGCGCCTCATTATGTCTGGGAAGCCTACGCACAGCTTGAAGAAGTCAGAGGAAACAGCCCCAAAAACGAACTCACCGCGCTTGTTTCGCTCATAAGAAAAGTTACCGGAACAGACAAACTGCTCACGCCTTACGATAAAACCGTGGACAAAAACTTTCAAGACTGGGTATTCAGAAAACACGCAGGAAGCGGAGAAAAATTCACCGAAGAACAGATGGAATGGCTCAGAATGCTCAAAGATCACATCGCGCAGAGCTTTCATATCGAACCCGACGATCTCGATTTCACGCCGTTTGACGCAGAGGGAGGCAGAGGCGGAATGTGGAAATTATTCGGCGACAAGACCGATGAAATCATAAAAGAACTAAATGAAGTGCTGGTAGCCTGATGAGAAAAGACTGGGTTGAAGTTGAATTTGAAAATTTGCTGGATTATATACAACCGACAAATTATATCGTAAAGGATACAGAATATAAAGATGTGTTTAAAACTCCTGTTCTAACAGCAGGGAAATCGTTTATTTTAGGTTACACGAATGAAACTGACGGTATATTTAAAAATTTACCTGTAATAATTTTTGATGACTTTACAACAGCAACAAAATATGTAAATTTTGAATTCAAAGTAAAATCCTCAGCAATGAAGATACTCGCTCCAACTAGTAAGAAAGTCAATCTTAAATATGTTTTTTACGGTATGCAAGTCATACATGAAAGTGCTGACACGCACAAAAGATATTGGATTTCTGTGTATGCGAAGAAACAATTCCCTCTTGCACCGCTACCCGAACAAAGGGCGATCGTATCTAAGATCGAACTACTTTTCAGCGAACTCGACAACGCTGTTTCTAACCTGAAACAGGCAAAAGACAAGATCGAAATATTCAGACAGTCTGTGCTAAAGAAAGCTTTTGAAGGGGAGTTGACGAAAGAGTGGAGAGAGAAGCAGAATGATTTGCCGAGTGCAAAGCAACTAATAGAGCAGATAAAATTAGAAAGACAGAATTATTGCAAAATGCAAATTAAGGCTGTGAAATCGAATGTGGAAGAAAATGAAGAATATTTAAAAAATCAAAATTATATTGTAAAACCTGAATCGTGGGCATATTTAATTTTGGATAAATGTGTGTCTAAACTTGGAGATGGCTTACATGGGACTCCGAATTATTATGAGGATGAATATTATTTCGTTAATGGTAACAATCTGATTAATGGTAAAATTGTTATAAAAAAAGATACAAAGAAAGTGAATTTTGAAGAGTACAAAAAGCACAAACGAGACTTAAACGAACGGACAATTCTTGTTTCAATAAACGGAACATTAGGAAATGTTGCATTTTATAATAACGAAAAAATTATTTTAGGAAAAAGTGCATGTTATTTCAATGTCTTTGATTTTGTAAACAAAAAATATTTGTACTATATCTTAAGAAGTGAATATTTTTTGAAATATGCCTTAGATTCTGCAACAGGTAGTACGATAAAGAATGTTTCATTAAAATCAATGCGAGATTTTCCTGTTTTGTATCCTCCTGTACACTTACAAAACCAATTTGCCGAAATCGTCAACAAAATCGAAGAACAAAAAGCCTTCGTTAAAAGGGCAATTGACGAAACACAGTATTTGTTTGACTGCTTAATTAGCGAGTATTTTGAGTAGGTGAGTAGATGGAT